>CAMPJQ010000461.1 GCA_946886925.1 uncultured Terrimonas sp. | reverse complement strand
TGCAAAAAAAGAACCGGTCAGGCAGTAGCCTGACCGGTTCTGAATAACGTTAATCCGGAATTGTATTACGCTCTACAATTTCCTGATCTTAATGTTTTTATACCATACTTCATTGCCATGGTCCTGCAGCACGATGTGACCTGATTTAAATTTGGCGAAATCTTCAAGATCTTTAAACTTACTGCCTGCTACCATCTTATTCCAGTTATCATCCCACAGGGTGGTTGATACTACTTTAACACCGTTCTGCCAAAGCTCCAGTTTGGAATCTTTTAATTTAATTTCTACACTATTCCATTCTCCAACGGGTTTTACATTTTCGGGTTTACTGGTAATCAAATCATACAAATCGCCGGCGCGGTGTTTAATGATCTTTGCATCCGGGTGGCCGTTGTTATCCAGCACCTGCATTTCAGGACCGGTATAGTGAGCATATTTATATTTAGGATCTTCCTTTACCAGGAACATAATGCCACTGTTGCCATTGGGCGAAATCTTCCATTCAAGCTTTAATTCAAAATCGCCAAACACTTCATTGGTAATGGCATCCCCGCCAGCATCCCGGTTTTCCTTCTTCCCAAGGTGAAATGCACCATCCGCTACATTCCATGCGCTGCCCAACTGCGGTTTATTAAATGAATGCCATCCATTGGTGGTGGTGCCATCAAACAACAATTGCCAGCCCTGCTTTTTTTCTTTTTTGGAAAGTGCATTGTCCTTTTGCTGGGCAGTCGCATCATTCAATAAGGATGTACCAGCCAATAATAAACTGCCTAAAACTATTGTTCTGAAAACTTTCATAATGTTTATTTAATGGTAAGAATATATTTGACCATGGCTTCTACATCATCATGTGCTAAAGATGCATGCGGGGGCATAGGAATTTCGCCCCAAACTCCTGAACCGCCGTCCACTATTTTTTTAATAAGCTTTGGAATGTCTGCTTCTTTGTATTTCTTAGCTACATCTGCATAAGAAGGCCCCACCAGTTTATTGGTTTCCTGGTGACAGGCCAGGCAATCCGACCCTGCAATCAGTGCTTTTCCGTCTTTAGCCGGTGCAGCGGCCGCTGTTTGGGTTCCGCTGGCTTTGGCTGTGTCGGCCACCGCAACCTTATGCCCGGCATTTATCTGGGGATTTACATTGATGCTAATTGGCTTTTTTACTTCGGCATTGGAGCTGCCGCAGGCGTAACAAATTGCAATTAAGGAAAATACTGCTACCACTTTTTTCATACTTGCTTTTTTTAATGTCATCGTATTGTCAAAAATCAGGGCGTAAATATCCGAATAAATACTACGCAAGACCTAAAACTTTACGATTAAATTTTTCATCGCTGCCTGTTCCTGCAAAATCATCAAAGGCTTTCTCGGTTACCCGGATAATATGATCTTTGATAAAAGGTGCTCCTTCTGCGGCGCCGGTTTCAGGATGTTTAATGGCACATTCCCATTCCAGCACAGCCCAGCCGGCATAATTGTATGCAGCCAGTTTACTGAAAATAGACTTGAAATCTACCTGCCCGTCACCTAATGAACGAAAACGGCCTGCACGTTGTACCCAACCCTGGTATCCGCCATATACACCCTGTTTGCCGGTAGGATTAAATTCGGCATCCTTTACATGGAACATGCGTATGCGTTCGTGATAATTGTCTATATATTCTAAGTAATTCAAACACTGTAATACAAAATGACTGGGGTCATATAAAAGACAGGCACGGGAATGATTGTTCACTTTTTCTAAAAACATCTCATACGAAATCCCGTCATGCAGGTCTTCCCCGGGATGTATTTCGTAGCACAGGTCTATGCCATTTTCATCAAAAACATCTAAAATGGGTAACCAGCGGCTGGCTAATTCCGTAAAACCTGTTTCCACCAATCCCGCCGGGCGCTGGGGCCATGGATAAACCGTATGCCACAATAAAGCGCCGCTAAAAGTAGCATGAGCTTTTAACCCGAGATTTTGGGAGGCTTTAGCTGCATACTTTAATTGTTGCACAGCCCATTCGGTGCGTGCCTTTGGATTGCCACGATAGGCTTCGGGCGCAAATCCGTCGAACAAATCGTTATATGCCGGATGCACCGCTACCAATTGTCCCTGCAAGTGAGACGAAAGTTCGGTGATCTGTAAGCCGGCTCCATTTACAATGCCTTTAATTTCATCGGCATAGGTTTTACTTTCCGCAGCTTTCTGCAGGTCAATGATACGGCTATCCCAAGTAGGAAGCTGAGCACCAACATAACCTAACCCTGCCGCCCACTCGCAAATAGATTTTAAATTATTAAAAGGCGGCTGATCGCCCAGGAACTGGGCGAGAAATATAGCCGGACCCTGGATATTTGTCATGACAATAAAAATTTATAACTGTTATACTTCAAATGTTGTCCATTTTTCATTGCTGGCACCACTCTTTACCACGTTATCTATGAAAGCCATTCCTCTTACCCCTTCATACACCGTTGGAAAATCCAGTATTTCTTCTGAAGGCTTTTGTCCGTCAATGTGTGCAGACACTGTCAATGCGAAGTTTCGGTAGATATTACCAAATGCTTCCAGGTATCCTTCGGGATGGCCGCCAGGTACACGGGTATTGTGTTTGGCATAATTTCCCAAATAACCACCGCCCGTGCGGTATATTTGTGTAGGTTGATCTAACCATTTTACCAATAGGGTATTGGGTTCCTGCTGTACCCATTCCAGGCCGCCTTTTTCGCCATAAATCCTGATCTTAAGCGCATTTTCCTCGCCTGCCGCTACCTGCGACGCCAGCAATGCACCAGCGGCCCCGTTATCAAACTTTAATAATACATTTCCATCATCATCCAAAGGCCTGCCTTCTACCATAATATTAAGATCGGCGGATAATTTGGTAATTTTTAACCCTGTTATATATTCTGCAAGATGCGCTGCATGCGTACCGATATCGCCCATACACCCACTTTTACCGGATTTGGAGGGATCTGTTCTCCAGGCGGCCTGGGCATTACCTTCTCTTTCTGTAAGCCTGCTCAGCCATCCCTGGGGATACTCTACCCAAACTTTTCGTACTTTTCCCAATACACCCTCCTTTATCATTTGTTTGGCCTGTTTTACCATAGGATAGCCGGAATAGGTATGCGTAAGGCATAATACCAATCCTGTTTCTTCTACCTTTTTTTGCAATTGCCTGGCTTCGTCAGTCGTAAAAGTCATAGGCTTTTCAATCACTACATGAAATCCTTTACTCAATGCCAGCATGGCCGGAGCAAAATGTGCGAAATTAGGGGTAACAATAGTTACAAAGTCTATCCGTTTGTCTGCAGGCAGCAGGCTTTCCTTTTCCAGCATTTCTTCATAAGTCAAATAAGTTCTGTCTTCCGGCAAAAAAAGCACTTTGCCTGAATCCACGGCTACATCAGGCTTTATACTTAAAGCCCCGCAGGATAATTCTATAAGCCCGTCCATATTGGCAGCAATGCGGTGAACCGCGCCGATGAAGGCATCTTTGCCCCCACCGATCATACCCATTCGTAATTTTCTGTTCATGAAAAAGATATTAACGTATTAAAT
>CAMPJQ010000460.1 GCA_946886925.1 uncultured Terrimonas sp. | reverse complement strand
GTAGGTGCTATTTATCAGGACGGACTATATAACGCAGTTAATAACACGGCCGATGGTTTGAATGTGACTAATAAATTTAGTCTCAATTATGCTACAAGTCCCGCAATTTCATCAAGTTCTTCAGAAACACAAACGCAATCTGTTTTCGGACAATTAAACTTTTCTTTTCAACAAGCGATTTTTTTAGATGCGAGTTTGCGAAACGACTGGGCCTCTCCGTTACCAAGTCCTTATTCTTTTAGTTATCCTTCTATTGGCGCTTCGGTAATTCTTTCCGATTTAATGCAACTGCCTTCGGCGATATCATTTTTAAAAGCAAGTGCAAATTATGCATCGGTAGGCAATGGAGGCAGATCCCAGATCCGGTTAAGCACCTATAGCTATTCGCAAGGCGCCGGCAACGGTTTTTTAACACGAAGCTCAACACTGCCCATACCGGGGCTAAAGCCGGAAATTGTAAAAAACCTGGAGTTTGGAATTGAAGCAAGATTTATCAACAACCGCATTGGCTTTACTGCTACTTATTATAAAAGTAATTCTACCAACCAGTTGTTACAGGTAGATCTTCCTGTTGCCACTGGATATGCCAACCAGTACATTAATGCCGGTGATATTCAGAATTCAGGATTTGAATTTGTAGTTACCGGAACCCCAGTTAAAACAAAGAACTTTAGCTGGGATGTGGTATTTAACCTGGGAATGAATACCAACAAAATCAAAAGACTCGATGAAAATGTTAAGATATTCTACCTGGGTGGAGGCTATGGAAGGTCTGCTACTCCTATTGCGGAAGAAGGCGGGCATTACGGAGATATGATATCTTACTTATGGGAAAGGAATGACAAAGGTCAATTTGTAGTTAAGGCAGATGGAACTCCTGCTATAACTGCAGACAGGGGATCAATAGGAAACTTCAACCCTAAAGCAACTATTGGATTCAGCAATTCTTTCGAGTACAAAAGATTTTCTTTAAGACTGTTACTTGACGGACGTGCAGGCGGTGTGATGGTGTCGGGTACCGAAATGAACCTTGCATTTAGCGGCATACCTGAAGTTACGGGCCGGTACCGCGAAGGAGGGTTGAACCTGGGTGGCGTTGATGCATCCGGACAACCCATTAACCAGGCTATTACATCTCAGCAATTTTGGCAAATAGCTTCCGGAAAACGCTATGGCAATGGAGAGTTTTTTGCCTACGACGCAACGAACTTCAGAATTAGAGAACTTTCCATAGGATATAACATTCCTGTAGGCTCAGCTTTCTTTATCAAAAATGCAAGGATATCCGCAGTAGCACGTAATGTGGCATGGTTGTACAGAGGAAAATCTAAGTTGGATATACCCGGATTAGGAAAACGTACCATGTGGTTTGACCCCGATATGAGCCTGGGTAACGGAAACTTCCAGGGTGTTGAATATGGTACTTTACCTGCTACCCGAACAGTAGGTTTTGATCTAAAGCTTACATTCTAAAACCTGAATATTAAAACATTTAAATATGAAACGATTTAAAAATTTAGCAGGGAAAATGCAGGTGGTGGGCATATCAGTTGTATTACTATTGGCTTTCTCCTGCACAAAAAAATACGAGGAAATCAACACTGATCAAAACAGTGTTGCTATTATCGGTCCTGCGGAACTTCCTTTTCTTTTTTCTAAAGCCCAATCTATTGGTACCAATAGCCAATGGAATTACCAGGTGGCTCAAAATCTTTTTGCCGACCAGTATGCCCAGTATTTTGCCTGTACAGCCACCTATTTCCCGTCAGACCGTTTATTCATACGTCAGGACTGGGTAGGTGCTGCGTTCAGACCTATGTACACAGACGTTATGCCACAGTTGCAAAGCATTTTTGAAAATACCGATCCCGGCTCTGCCGAATATGCATTGGCAAATATTTGGTGGGTATATGTGTTTCACAAGGTTACCGATTATTGGGGGCCGATACCTTACTTTAGTGCAGGACAGCCAGGTGTTTCTGTTCCTTATGACGCCCAGGATAAAATTTACGATGACTTTTTGAAACGTTTGGCAGATGCAATAACTGTATTAAAAAGTAAAACCGGCGAAACTCCTTACGGCTCTTACGATTTGGTATATGGGGGCAATGTAGCGAAATGGATAAAATTTGGTAGTACACTTCGTTTGCGCCTGGCAATGAGAATGTCAAAGGTGGATCCGGCAAGGGCTAAAACAGAAGCAGAAGCCGCAGTAGCAGATGGCGTAATGACTACCAGTCCGGATGACGATGCGCTAATTGCGCGATCAACCAAAGGTGACGACGGTAATGGCTTATCTATCATGTCTGACTGGAATGAATTTCGCATGAGTGCTTCTATGGAATCCGTATTAAAGGGTTACAATGATCCAAGGATGCCCGTTTATTTTTCACCTGCAAAAAATACAGGTACATACGAAGGATTAAGAAATGGATTAACAGCCGCCCAGTTAGAATTAAATCCGAATAAACCAGATAACAATTCTCATGTGGGTAAACGGTGGTCTTCTCCCGCCTTTGGGGGAGATGGCACTCACCTGGAAACACCTCAAAATATAATGCCCACTGCCGAAGCCTATTTTTTACGGGCCGAAGGTGCTTTGCTGGGCTGGAATATGAATGGAACCCCAAAGGAATTATACGAAGCGGGTATTGCAAACTCGCTTAACCAGTGGGGAGTTACGGATAATGCTGTAATTACTGCATATACCAACAGTGTGGCAATTCCGGTTGCTCCAAATGATTTTTTGAACTCTCCTGCAATGACAAATATCCCAGTGAAGTTCGGAACAGATATAAACGTGCAAAAAGAGCAGATCGCTACTCAAAAATGGCTGGCATTGTTCCCTGACGGGATGGAAGGTTGGGCCGATTACAGGAGAAGCCATGTACTAAAACTTTACCCGGTAGCCAATTCAGAAAATCCTGATATAACCAATACAACAACCCAATGGATAAGAAGAATTCCTTTTTTGGATTCAGAGAAAGAGACCAACGGAGAAGAAGTAGATAAGGCTGTGGGACTGCTTGGTGGTGAGGATAAGATTACCACGCCGCTATGGTGGGATAAGAATTGATTCAAAGTCTGATTTTTTAGAAGATTCCACCAGACAACTGGTGGAATTTTTTTATATTTCATATCACAAATTATTTAACCGGTAAGTATGATTAAACATAGTGTAAATATCTTTTTTATCCTGCTGGTCATCAATTCTCTATCGTGCACCGATAAAAATGAAAAGCACCTGTTCTCAAGGCTTGATCATACAGATTCAGGGATAGAATTTCAAAACACTTTGTTTGAGAATGAAAATCTGAACGTGTTAAACTATGTGTATTACTACAATGGCGGCGGCGTTGCTGTCGGCGACATCAATAATGACGGACTACCGGATATTTTATTTACCGGTAATATGGTGAAGAACAGGCTATACCTGAATAAAGGAAATTTTAAATTTGAAAACATAACCGATAAAAGTGGTATTGCCGCTAAACAGGGCTGGTGTTCAGGAGCAACAATGGCAGATATTAATGGCGATGGCAACCTGGATATTTAC
>CAMPJQ010000459.1 GCA_946886925.1 uncultured Terrimonas sp. | reverse complement strand
ATCGCACCGCTCAACCACCTACCCTTGCTACCTTCCGGTCCTGGGGGAGTTCAGCAGGAGCTGGTCGTATAAGACTTGCCTTTGCAAAGATACGAAGGAAGCATCAAAAGACAATTCGCAAGAACCAAATAAATCTCAAACATTAAAACAAAGCTTAAAACTGCCCGGCCCGGTTCATCATTGAATTGATTACTGTTACGTTCATCAACTGGTCATATCTTCCGCCTAATTCACGATAATATACCAATATGGTATACTGGTTCTCAGTTTCCCATATATTTCCTTCGGTTTCATCTGTAATAAATTGGAGAGAATTGCCTTTACCGTTTGCCAGTGCGTAAGCGTAATCATAGTAGCCCTGTTTCAGTTGCAGGGTAGTTTCATAGGCATTTTGTTGTTGGTTCCAACGCAATTTAGCGCTATCGTCTGTTCCATAATTGGTGATCTGACCAATAAGATACAGGTCTTTGGTATAAGGTATATTGCCTGGTGGTTTATATGTAAAATGAACCGTAGCGTAATCGCCATTCCAGTAAGGATTTACATTTTCGTTGGTCAATGCCGCATATATACCGTTATAATCTTTATAATAAATGTACCGTTGGGTATTGCGCGAGGGATCGGGCACTACATACAGATCATAAGCAGTATTGGTATTTTCCTGGCGCTTCACCCTGTCGCTGAGCAAACGAAAACTCGTAAGGTCGAGCCATCTCCATTCCCGCATGGCGGGCATAATACAGTCTTTTTCGGTATTGTATTCATACATATTGTTGCGTACAATACTGGGTTTTATATTTTGTATTCGGTTGTCCCAGCGGTTGTTTTGCAGGACCACCACTTTTATTTGCTGTTGCGGGTAGCTTACATTTAACCTGCCTGCATTTACTGTAAATTGTACTTTCTGGTGTGTTCTGAAAAACTGCTGACCAAAAGGCTGCTGAACCTGTGCCGATACTGCTATGCCTGCATCGGTAACTAAAAAACGCCTGGTAAATGCCAGTTTCGAAGTATCACCATCTAAAAAAACCTTTAGTACATAATTCCCGGCCCTGGTGGGCATAATGTCCCTGCCCGGAAATACCAACTGGTAATGGGTGTACCTGGTAAGCACCTGCGCCGAACGACGGTAGGTAGATATGCGTTGATTCGTATATCCTTTGGCGTAATCAAAATAGCCCATTTGCACGGCCGACCAATCCGCATTGCGCAGTTCAATATTGTAGTAATAGTTTTTGATATCGCCGTCCATATCATCAAAATCCAATTGCAGCATATTATTGCTGTTCAGTTTTATTATTGGGTAGGCCGTTTGATCGCCGTAAAGGTTAAGCTGAACGGTCTTAATATTTTTTTGAAATACCTTATCCGGCTCCCGTTGCGCCTGCAATTCCTGGCAAAAAAGCAGGCTCAACATACAGCAAGCAGCAAAGTAACGTTTGTACATCGGCTAATTCTTTTATCTTCACAATTTAGTAAAATCGCAGGGATTGAATACAGCTTCATTTATAGCAAGACGGATAGCATTCAACAGGGAGCGCTCGTTTTCACGTTTTATCATCAGGCTGGCGATAGCCGCAACTGCTATCAGCGTGGCGGTAATGATAATGACATTGGCTTTTGTAAATGGTTTCCAGGAAGCGGTTAGCCAAAAAATATTTAGTTTTTGGGGGCACCTGCGGGTACAGCATTATGAACAATATAAAGCTGCTATTGCGGAAGAATCACCGATTCTCAAAAATGACACGATCGTTAGCGAATTATATAAAATAGAGGGGGTGAGGCAGGTGCAGTCTTTTGCCACCAAGTATGCCATTCTTAAAACACCGGAATCTATTGAGGGGGTACTTTTTAAAGGTGTAGGAAAGGAATATGATTTCAGCTCTATGCAGCAGTTCCTTACTGCCGGAAGATGGGTTAAGTTCAACGATAGTTCTTACAGCCGCGAAATTGTAATATCGGAGTATACAGCGAAGCAGTTGCAACTGAAAATAAATGACAGGGTATTGATCTACTTTTTTAAAGGTGAGGACCAAAAGCCACGGCCCGACAAACTTACTATTGTAGGGTTGTATAAAACCAATATGGAGGAATATGATAAGCTATACGCTATTGGCGACCTGACGCTTGTACAACGGCTGAACGGCTGGAACGCCGGTGAGATAGGCGGGTACGAAATATTCCTGGATGATTACCACTCTATGGATAAGGTGAACAATGAAATATTTGAATCCCTGCCCGCTGAATGGGGAAGTAAAACCATCAGGGATATTTATCCTAATATTTTTGACTGGCTTCAACTGCAGGATGTTAACCGCGATGTGGTGCTTGGGGTAATGATCATCATTGCCATTATAAACCTGATAACCTGCTTAATTATTATGGTGCTGGAACGCACCAGGATGATCGGCGTTTTGAAAGCAGTGGGTGCAACAGACTGGACGGTGCAGAAAATATTTACAATGCAGGGGGTTATCATTACTGCAGTGGGCATCTTCCTGGGGTTGGTTATTGGCCTTGGAATTTGTGTATTGCAGCAAAAAACAGGATTTCTTACATTCTGGGATGAGAATGCTTATTATATGCTGGTAGTACCCGTTAAAATAATATGGTGGGAGGTGTTGCTTGTAGTTGTGGGTACATTGATGGTTTGTACATTTACCTTATTAATTCCTTCATTGGTGAGCCGCAGAATACAACCCGCCAGGGCTGTGCAGTTCAGGTAAGGGATGAATATTGTTAGGGTTTTACCTGTTTCCGTGCTGTTTTGCAGGAAGATAGCCGCCGGTGGCCAAATCATGTTCATCGTTAATGAGGCTTATTTTTCCTGATTCCATCAATAGTTTCTTCGTGGCAATGTCCAATACATCTTTATAGTAATGGTCGGTTATAATAAATGCTTTTATTCGTTGCAGTTCCCGTATTTTTTCTTTGATGATTTCCCGGTACATGGGTTCTACCATGGAGAATGGTTCATCTAGTAGAACAAAGGGATGATTTAAATGAATGACCAGTAAAAATTGCAGATATCGTTGTTCTCCCAATGAAAGATTACCCACCCTGGTAGCCTCCATATGATGTACACCGGGTGCATAAAATATTTTATTCTGATCTTCCCCGGCAGAAAAATATAAAGGGATCACATTTCTTACGGTAATGTTCCGCGGCAGGAATATCTCCTGGTGACTGTAGCTTATCAGTTTTCGGGCGATGTTATTCCGCAGGGGTGCATCATTTATCCATACATTTCCTGATGTAGCTTTTAATGTTCCAAACAGTATGTTCAGCAGGGTAGATTTACCACAGCCGTTTCGCCCGAAAAGCCCGGTTATACCGCCTGTACGGCATTCGAAGCTGATGTTTTCCAGTATCTTTTTAGTACCATAGCAATGGGCAACTGCACTTACACTTAGTTGATTATTCATCTTATAATTAAAAGAATAAGCGTTGAAAGTATTATGTTAATTACCGCTGCCCGCGTCATTAATTTCATTTTAGAAAGTCCTGCGTTGGCGTAAAAGTAATACTGAATATTGTAATAATAGCGGTATATAATAAAC
>CAMPJQ010000458.1 GCA_946886925.1 uncultured Terrimonas sp. | reverse complement strand
GCAGGAAGATAATGACGATGCCATTTTGAAAGAGCGGTTGTTTGAATTGGCATTTGAGGGTAAAAGATGGTGGGATCTGCTGCGTTTTGATAAAGCATTTGAACTGGTACCCACCCTACAAACGCAAACCGATAAACAATATCTCCGGCTCTTTCCGATAGCGAGAAGTGTATTGAGCCTTGAACCTAAAGTGCAGCAAAATCCAGGATACCAGCAGTAGTTCGTATTTAAAGTCTGTGGCTGCTTCTTTACAGAAATAGTTATTTTTCTATAATCAAGCTTTCTGTATCACTATTAATAAATAATTACTGAATGCGATGAACAGACAGATAAAAAGATCAGGGAGCTTCTTGTTTGTTATTTTGTTTTTTTCTTGCTACCTGCATGCAGCCAGACCTGTTGGAATGGAAAATGGTAGTAATGAATACTTAAAAACGGAAAAAGACTCGGTTGAGGTATTGAAACGATATATTTCCATTGACAACGTTTGTGCCTGGCCTAACCTTACGACATTGCCCGATGGAACACAAATGGTTGCCATTTTTAACAAACCAAGTCATGGCAGAATGCAGGGCGATGTGGAATGCTGGACCAGCACAGATGGGGGCAAATTCTGGCAAAAAAGAGGAACACCTGCACCTCACAAGCCGATGACCAACAGGATGAATGTAGCAGCAGGCTTAGCGGGAAACGGAGATATGATTGTAATTGCTTCGGGGTGGTCATTAAAAACAAGTGGTAAAGAAGATGGACTATTTAATTTAACCGCGGTTATACCTGCCTGGGTATCACGGTCGAAAGATGCTGGCAAAACATGGACGATAAACGAAAAGGCATTTCCTGCTGGAGAACAAGGTTTTACTGAATACATTCCCTTTGGTGATATTATGAAAGCCAACGATGGAAGCTTACGGGTGCTGGCATACAACCAGTCGAATGATAAAACAATCAATACGGTTTCTATGTTCAGCAGTACGGATAACGGAAAAAACTGGAATTGGTATTCTCGTATCAGCGATGCTAAAAACACCACTTCCTTTTCCAAAGGTCATAATGAAACCGCGGTATTTCATACCGGTGGAGGTAAGTGGATTGCGGCAGCAAGACGGTGGAAGGAGGGGCAGGCAATGGATTTATTCAGTAGTGACGATGATGGAAAAACATGGAAAATGAAGGGCCCGCTTACAGGAGAGAATCAGCATCCGGGACACATTACCCGTTTAAAGAATGGAGATTTGTTATTGACCTTCGGAAATAGAAAAAAGGGAGCTAATGGAATTGCAGCAAAAACAAGTAAAGACGATGGTAAAACGTGGAGTGAAACGGAACAAATCCTGGACGACCTGGCGTCATTCGATTGTGGATACCCGGCAAGTGTTCAACTGGAAGACGGCAGTATCATGACCGTGTATTATGCTAACGCGAATGCTGTTCATCAGCGGTATCATATGGGTACCGTGATATGGCGGTTTAAATAGTTATAAAATGAAACTTCGATTGATATGAAGAAAAATCTTGCCTTTGGCTTTTGCATGATGTTATTTTCACTGCATGCTGCTGCCCGCACGGCATTCGATAAGGATTCCATAATTGTGACAAAAGTATGGGATAAAGCACCTCATAATGCGTTTCCCGACTTGTTCCGGTTTAAAAAATATTTTTATGCCACTTTTAGAGAAAGTACCAGTCATGTGGGTAACGAAAACGATGGTAAAGTAAGGGTGATTCGATCTAAAGATCTGAAAAACTGGGAAACAATTACCTTATTTCAGCTTCCCGGAATTGATATTCGGGAAGCCCGTTTATCTGCTATGCCCGACGGCAGAATGCTGGTTACGGTAGCCGCTGGTGTTTGGAAGGATAATCAGTATTTATCACTCAATCCTTATGTTTCTTTTTCTGATAAGTCGGGTAACACATTTACGGCGTTGGTAAAGGCAGAAATTGATCCTGCCATAAAAAGAGAACTCGATTGGATCTGGCGTGTTACCTGGCATAATGGAGTGGGTTATGGTGTTATGTACCAAACTTATGCAGGACATCGTGGCGGTGAGTGGAAGGCCCATCTGCTTAAAACCACAGACGGAAAAAAATATGAGCAGGTATTGGAATTACCGGTTGATGGGAATCCTAATGAAAGTACTATCCGTTTTGACAAGAATGGCAAGATGTATATATTGATCCGGCGTGAAAGCAAAGACAGGATGGGAGTAATAGCAACGGCCACATATCCTTATAAGGACTTTGCGTTTGAGCCTTTAAAATGGGGGTTGGGAGGCCCGAATTTTATTTTCTTGAATGACAGGGAACTGATTATCGGGTCGAGATATCATGAGGGAAAGACCTGTACCGCTTTATTTCTAACTGACTTAAAAGGCAATGCTAAAAAAATCATACGCTTACCCAGTAATGGCGATTCCAGCTATCCTGGCCTGGTAATTTTTAAGAAGAAGCTTTGGGTTTTGTATTATTCCAGTCACGAAGGCAAAACTTCTATATATATGGCGGAAGTTCCGCTGAATGAGTTTAAAAATGTTTAATGTAATAAACTCCCGTAATAGAAACAAAACGAATATTCTCTCTTGTTATCTGCAAAAAATTTAAAAGGAATCTGGGCTACATTGCTGCTTCCGTTGAATAAGGATGATAGCATTGATTTTGCTTGTATGGAAGAAGAATTAGATTTTATTTCTAATTCGAATGTTTCGGGAATATACACCAACGGAACTGCGGGAGAGTTCTACTCGCAGTCGGAAGATGAGTTTGATGTGATTCAATCACTGACTGCGAAAAAATGCAGAGCAAAAGAGCTGCTCTTCCAGGTAGGAGCATCGCACAGCAGTCCTAATATTTGTATTGGGCGTATTAAACGCTCAAAAAAATGGAGGCCGGACGCTTATCAAATAATATTTCCTGATTGGCTTCCTTTAACAGCGGAAGAGCAGGTGACATTTTTGAAGGCGGTAGCGGAAATAGCCGATCCCACTCCCCTGGTATTATATAATCCAGGACATTCAAAGACGGCATTGAAACCGCGGGATTTTTCAAGATTACATAGTGAAATACCGGAGCTGATAGGGGTTAAAGTGGCAGCAAAGGAGTCGGATTGGTATGAAGAAATGAAAGTTCATGATGCAGGTCTTGCAGTATTTATACAAGGTCATAGCCTGGCAACCGGTATTAAAGAGGGAGTAGCGGCAGGCTCGTATTCCAATATTGCCTGTTTCAATCCGGTAGGAGCTGTAGCCTGGTATCATTTGATGCAGGAAGATATACAGGAAGCGTTGGTGGTTGAGAAAAAGATTGCAGCGTTTTTTGAAACCTGTATATTCCCGTTTGCCAAAGCAGGATATTCAGATCCCGCACTCGACAAGCTATTGGCCTTTGCAGGTGGATGGTGTTCGGTGAATACCCGTTTAAGATTTCCGTATAGATGGGTGAGTGAAGAGGATGCGTTGAAGGTACGGCAACAGGCGAAAAAAAGGTTGCCGGAATTGATAACCCGATTTTAAGATATCATAATATATAGATGAACAACACCTGATATTGCTGAAAGTGCCTTTTATTAAAGC
>CAMPJQ010000457.1 GCA_946886925.1 uncultured Terrimonas sp. | reverse complement strand
GATGTGCACGTTGCCATAACGGGCCTATGCTTTCCGATTTTAAACCGCATGTATTGGGTGTTGCTGATAATGAAAAAACAGGAATTATTGATTCAGGGATCAACAACAGTTTTGCATTTCGTACGCCAACATTAAGAAATTTACGTTTCTCTGCGCCTTATATGCATAGTGGTAAACTAAAAACACTTGAGCAGGTGCTAACCTTTTATGAAGACCTGCACGGCAAAGCTTTACCTAATGCGAACGTCAAAAAGGAACAATTGGATACGCTTGCTATACAAACCCGTGTAGCATTTAAAAATATTCCGAGAATAGTTGAATTTTTAAATACGCTCAATGATGATAAGTACGATAGAAAAATTCCGGATGCTGTACCCAGTGGCTTGAGCGTGGGCGGCAATATTAAATAATACCTCCTACATTTACGGAAACAATTTACTGCCCGAATGACAAAAATTGGTTTAATATCCGATACCCATGGATATCTGGACGAAAATGTTTTCAGACATTTTGAACATTGTGATGAAATATGGCATGCAGGCGATTTTGGAAGTTGTACCATTGCGGATGCACTTAAAACCTTTAAGCCCCTGAAAGCTGTATATGGCAATATAGATTCGAATGATATAAGAAGTATTTATCCCGAAAAACTTCATTTTGCCACAGAGCAGGTGCGTGTTTTTATGCAGCATATTGGTGGATATCCGGGAAAGTATGCTCCGGGAGTAAAGAAAGAAATCCTAAATAATCAAACGGGATTATTTATCAGCGGGCATTCGCATATTTTAAAAATACTATACGACGATAAGCTCAATTGTTTGCATATCAATCCGGGGGCTGCGGGCAGGCAGGGATGGCATAAGGTACGAACAATAGTACGGCTGGTAATTGATGGCAATACAATGAAGGATTGCGAAGTAATTGAACTGGGGAAGAACAGCAACAGGCTATAATGTACGGTTATGTTTGTTTCGTTTAATGTTTAATTATGCCTGTTCGGTAGTTTTATCAAAAGTTAATACTGGGATTTTTGAAGCGTATGACAATAATTTATTGGTGATCCTGTTCCACAAGCCCGGTAGGCGAAATTCTTTTATTGACTGCCCAAGGATAAGATCTGCATTGATCCGTTTCGAAAAGTCGAGCGTGCTCTTGGCAAGATTCTTTCCTTCTAATAAAAAACATTGAACGGGTATGGTAGAAACGCTTTGCACCAGTTCGAGTGTTTTATCTAATATATTGCTATTGCTGGTGTTCAAATAGCTTCTTAAAGAAACCAGATAAACGGTAGATTTAAAAGAGCGGGCCAGCATCGTGGCCAGTTTAATTCGTTCTACCGGGATATCATTGTGCAGAGGTAATACAATCTTCTTGAAGTGACTTACCAGGCCGCCCGACCTGACTGCCAGAATGGGAATATTGGTTTTGCGGGCCAACATGCTGGTGGAAATAGAAGAAATGATACGTTGCAGTAAGTTAAATTTAGATAGTCCCAATACCACCATGTCCATATTGTACGACTCTATGTATTGTTTGAGCTGCGCCTGGGGATGTCCTTGTAACAGGCTGATCTCAATTTCCCCTTCGCCACACAATTGACTTTTATATGCTGCTTTAAGCCTGGCAAGTTTTTCGCGGCAGGTTTGCATATTAATATGCGATGCATAAGGAGTAAACTGGCTGGCATCTATTGGCAAAAATGGGAGTATAGGTTTAAATACAACATGCACCAGGTGAATATTGCAATTAAAATTATTGGCCAGCTCTATAGCTTTGGCGATGGCCCATTTATTTTTGGCTGTAAAATCAACCGGAACCAGAATATTGTACAGTTTGTTTTGCATAGAAAAGGTTTTTTTGGTTTATAAAAGGGTTCATTCGAATATGGATATATAGATCATGCTATACTCAGCAAGGGTTTAAAGGCTTTTTCCTTTATGGAAATATAGGCAATTTTCTCCAATAATTCATCTGCTGTGCAAAAAGCAACTCCCTTGCCTGCATGTGCCATAATGCACCTGTCATCCCTGTCATCACCTACCACAATACAGTTCCTGAGTGATACATTATATTTATCGCATGCGTATTGCAAGGCATTGGTTTTACAATAAGAATGTCCGCAAATACTTTCAGGGGATGCAAAGAAATAAGAAGGCATATTTACTTCTCCGGTTGCCTTGCCTTCATAAATATCAAGCTGGTTGGCATACGCAAAATCGCCACCAATATTTTGCCGTACATAATTTGCAATCAGCAGATAACTATGGCTGATGATACCAACCAGGTATTCTTTTTCCTTTAATGCCTGTACTACGGCCTGTATATCTTTTACCATTTTAATGCGCGAAACGATATTCAGCAGGTCATCCATTTTTTTTCCTTTTAATAGTAAACCAATTCGTTTGGTTAATATGATGGGGTCTTTTTCATTGAATCTCAAATCTTCCAATTGACGGGTAAATCCAAAAGCAACGGCACATTCATCAATAAAGCGGCCGTTAAAAATGGTGTCATCCAGGTCAAAAACAATGAGTTTGTGGTATTTCGAAAGATTTTCTTTAAGGGTATTGTGCATTTCCCGCTGAATGGTTTCTATAGAGGATATTTCTTCTTCGGGCAGGTTAAATTCCGATTGAGGTTGTGCTTTGGCGATAATGGCCCATGATACCTCCTTACTCATTTTCCCAAGGCTTTCCCAGGGTTTGCTGTTATTTTCTATATAGCCGATATTAACTTCTTTAATCCTGGCTTTCATCAGGTACATGTCAATAAGAATGCCTACATCTACACCGTAATCATTAAAAAAATCAATTCTTTTAAAAAAGTTTTTTCGGCCGGAGATCATTCCGCTCAATGGTTGTGAGAAATCCGACAGCCCGGGGTAATAGATATTAAGCAGCGGCTTGGCAACCAATTCCGTTACCCGCCCAGCGTTTCTGGCAAAAGTGGCCTTTACAAAGTCTGCTTCATCATCAATTAAGGGTGCGGCAAGCAGGTTAATCGTCTCATCAGGATATGGATCAATATCGCCGTCAAGGAAAATCAGCATTGCATTGCCGGCCATTTGCACACCTTCTTTCATTGATATTCCTTTTCCCCTTATTTTGCTATTAATAATTTTAGCTCCCGCCTCCAATGCAACTGAAACCGTTTCGTCTTCCGAATTATCATCTACAACAATAACTTCATTTACGAGAGGGTTTTCAAGACAAAAACGCACAATATTACCAATCGTTTTCGCTTCATTCAGTGTTGGGATGATGACAGTAACCATTAATTCTTCTTTGTTTTATACGTAAAAGCAAAATATAAACATAGGTGAGCCGGCAAGTTACTTAACAGCGATGTAAATCAAAAGGCATACCCTAAAATATAAATCTCTTATTATTTTACATGTGTCAAATAGGGCGTAAGTGTAAACCCCGAATCTTATACGCCAGCTTATCTTTAAATTGATGTAAAATAAAAAATCCCGAATATTTCGGGATTTTTAAATAACATGAACAGATAATATTTTTAATATTCGTTATTATAATCTCTTTTGTTATAACCACCGCGATCACGATCACGGTATCCACCGCCAC
>CAMPJQ010000456.1 GCA_946886925.1 uncultured Terrimonas sp. | reverse complement strand
GTATGTATGCTACCACTGATAGCAGCAATATTAACGCCAAGCGACATCAATACCGTAGTAGACACTACGCCGTAGCCCATGCCCAATACACCGTCTACCATTTGCGCAAGAAATCCGGCGAGGATCATCCAGTAAAACTTACTGTCTAATTGCTGTGCGCCATCTTTGATGGAATCAATAAGACTTCCCAGGGGAAGATAGGAAAGCACCACATGACCTGCGAACATAAAAAAGAATGCAAATAAGCACCAGGTAACGATACGCCGCCATCGCTTTTCGCTATTGCTTTTTGTTTCAGGGATACTCTTTACAGAAAGCACTTTGGTAATATGGTTCAGCTCATGTACCTTTTGTGCGAAGTTTCCATTCATTTTTGAGCGGAGGGTTTCCATATTGTGCAGCACATCATCCAGTTCATCTGGCAGTACATCATTAAATGCCTCCTTCAAACGCTTGGCAATAGTAGGTGATTTGCCATTGGTTGAAATGGCAACTTTGAGATTGCCTTTTCTTACAATTGAGCCCAGGTAAAAATCGCATAAATGCGGGGTGTCGGCAACGTTTACCAGCAAACCTCTTTTGTGAGCGTCTGATCTTACCTGTTCGCCCAATGCTTTATCATTTACCGCTACTATCACCAGGTCGGCATCATTTAAAAATGTTTCATGATAAGCGCTTTCAATAATGCTTATAACGGAATATTTTTCAGCCAAAGCTTTTACGCCTTCCTTTACTTCCGGTGCAACAACGGTAATGGCAGTGGCAGGAGAGTTCTGCAGCACCGCATGCAATTTCTCCAACCCAACATTCCCTGCTCCCACAATCAGCAGCCTCAATTGTTCCAGCTTTAAAAAAACAGGGAACAATTGATTGGTTTCCTGTATCGTTGTCGTTTCAATCATTGGATTATTTAAGTGAAAGCTGTGATGGTTTGTTGTTTTTTAGTTTATGACTCAGGATTCAGGTTGCAAGTTGCAGGGTACAGGGTCGGTAAATTTGCCTGCGATCTGACGCCCCTGCGTTGCGTGCCAACCGCCACATTTCCACATTTGCATATTCCCCCACATTTTTCACACTTCCACACTTCCATATTTCCACATTAATTCAATATTCCACCCACTTCACCCTTTTCGCAAAATCACCAAAGGTTTCACCCGATTCGCGTTCACCGCTATAAGTTTTAAATAAGCCATCCAGTTCCTGTATGATGGCTTCTTCATTTAAACCTTCTTTATACAATTTATTTAATCTTGTACCTGTTCTGTCGCCGCCAAGATGAAGATTATAATATCCATAAGCGGTGCCTATAAATGCAATTTCTGCCGCATAAGGCCTGGCGCAGCCGTTAGGGCAGCCCGTCATCCGCACACTGATTTTGTCATCATTCAATCCGTATTTATCCAACACGGGCTCCATTTTTGAAATCAGTCCTGGCAAAACACGTTGCGCTTCCGCCAGTGCCAGTGGGCAGGTATTGAACGCCACACAGGCAATAGACTCTTTGCGAATGGCGCTTGCATTGTCTGTATGATCACTGATCCTGTATTTTTTCAGTATAGCATCAATTTCCGCTTTATCTTCTTCGTTTACATCAGCTATTATAATATTCTGATTGCAGGTAAACCTGAAATTTGTTTTACGCAATTGTGCGATCTCGAGAAATGCTGTTTTTAAAGCCTGTTGTTCATCGTCGAGTACCCGGCCATTTTCAACAAAAACCGTATAGTACCATTTGCCCTCATGATTTTTGTGCCAGCCGTAAAAATCTGTGCGACCCGTAAATTCATAAGGCCGTTCAGGTTCAAGCTTAAATCCGCATCTTTTTTCCAGTTCAGTTTTAAAAGCTTCCACTCCCATTTTATCGAGTGTATACTTTAGCCGCGATAATTTCCTGTCGCTGCGGTTGCCGTAATCACGCTGAACAGTAATCATTTCGTAAACGGCCTTTAAAACTTTTTCTTCGCCGGAAACAAATCCTAATACGGTGCCCAGGCGCGGGTAGGTAGCGGCGTTACCATGCGTGGCGCCCATGCCGCCACCGGCAGCAATATTGAACCCTACCAGTTTATCGTTTTCCAGTATGGCAACCAGTCCGCAATCATTTGCAAAAACATCTACGTCATTGTTGGGGGGAATAGCGATACCTATTTTGAATTTTCGCGGCAAATACCTGTCCTGGTATAATGGATCTTCTTCCTCTTTTTTATCTGTCAGTGGTTTTTCATCTAACCACACTTCATAATAAGCCTTTGTTTTAGGCAGGCCGAGCTGACTTAATTTTTTAGCGTAGCCGAATATTTCCTCGTGTACGGCAGAAAACTTTGGATGGGCGGCGCATATCACATTCCTGTTCACATCGCCGCAGGCCGAAATGGAATCTAATTTGGCGGTATTAAATGCTTTTATCGTTGGTTTTACATTTGATTTTAAAATGCCGTGTAATTGAATGGTTTGGCGGGTGGTAATTTTAATTACACCTGTTGTATAGGTTCCTGCCACATGATGCAGTGCCTCCCATTGCTCACTGGTTATAAACCCCCCGGGAATGCGCAGGCGGATCATAAAGGAATAGAGCCATTCTAATTTTTTTTCACTTCTTTCTGCTCTCCTGTCACGATCGTCCTGCTGGTACATACCATGAAACTTTACCAGCGCCCGGTCGTCTTCGCGGATGGCGCCTGTTATCTGGTCTCTCAGGCTTTCCTTTAAAGTACCGCGCAAACCGTCGCTCTTCATTTTAATATGTTCCGTTGACGACAGGTTATTTTTTTCAGACATACAATATTTGAAATTTGAAATTTAAGATTTGAAATTCTAATACACATCCAGCAAATATCTTCCTTCTTCTTTGAGCTTTTCAACAAATGAAACTGCCTCAGTTACCGATCTTCCACCATAATGCTGCGCGATCTGGACCAGGGCATTTTCTACATCTGTGCTCATTGGTTCCCTTGTTCCGCATACATATATATAAGCGCCTTCATTGATCCATTGCCAGAGCTCCGCCGCGTATTCCAGCATACGGTGCTGTACATATATCTTGGATTTCTGATCGCGTGAAAAAGCCAAATGTACATTTGTTAATACGCCGGTATCGGCCCAGTTTTGGATTTCTGTCTGGTAAAGAAAATCCGTAACAAAGCACTGATCTCCGAAGAAAAGCCAGTTGCGGCCACCTGCGCCTATGGCATCTCTTTCCGCAAGGAAAGATCTGAACGGTGCAATGCCTGTGCCCGGGCCAATCATAATAACATCTTTGTCGGCAGCGGGTAATTTGAATTGCGTATTCTTGTGTACGTAAAAATCAATTGTGGAATCGGGCTCCAGTTGCGATAAAAAATCAGAGCACAAGCCATATTTTATTTCTCCGTTGATATTGAATTTATCTCTTGCCACCGTAATGTGCACCTCGCCGCTATGGGCTTCAGGTGATGAAGAAACGGAATACAACCGGGGTGCAATGGGTTCAAGTACAGGTATTACCTGTTCAAATTGCGCTGCGTCTTTTACGGGGTAAATACGCAGCAGGTCAATCAGGTCTATGCGTGTATCCGGTATTTCCTGTTGAATAACAGATGCATATTGTTTTACC
>CAMPJQ010000455.1 GCA_946886925.1 uncultured Terrimonas sp. | reverse complement strand
CCACCGTTCTGTGAACCAAACGGCAGCGTTATAAGCTTTGGTCACTTATAGTTTACAAGGTGTTTCGGAAAGTCGCTTACTTTTTCGCAGCAAATTTGTTCCATAACCTGCTGAAGCTGCGTTTTCAAAATAGAGATGGTATGATTTCCACCTGCTGCACCCAATGCCGCCACGCCGTACATGAATGATCTGCCGAGAAAGGTAAACCGGGCGCCTGAAGCAAGCGACCTTGCTATATCGGGCCCGGATCTTATCCCACTATCCATCATTACTTTAATTTTATCACCATATTTGGCGGCAATGGTTGCAAGTGGCTTTATGGTTGACTGGCCGGCATCCAACTGTCTTCCACCATGGTTAGATACGATAATACCGTCGAGTCCCAACTGAATGGCTTTCTGTGTATCCGATTCACTTGCTACGCCTTTCAAAACAATTTTTCCCTTCCACATATCGCGGATAGGCGCAATCTTCTCTTCGTTTAGCCTCCCCGAAAAAGTTTGATCCATAAACTCGCCCAGTCGTCGTAAATCAAGTCCTTTCGGCATATAAGGCTTTAAAGTTTCGAAAGCAGGCTGTCCGTTAATAAGGGTTTTAATCGCCCAATCCGGCTTACCCATAATTTGAAGCATATTTTTAAGCGACATTTTAGGTGGCATGGCCAAACCATTTCTTATATCACGCGGACGATACCCAAAAGTGGGCACATCACACAAAATAACAAGCACGGGACAATGTGCAGCTTCGGCCCTTTTGATAATATCGTCTCTCAGTCTGTTTTCCGTGGGATGATACAATTGAAACCAGGCCCTGCCTTCGGTAATCTCACCAATTTTTTCTATGCTGCTGGTAGATACCGTACTCAATATAAAAGGTATATTGTGCTCAAATGCGGCCTTGGCCAGTATTTCAGGAGCTTTTGGCCACATCAGTCCCTGTAATCCTACGGGAGCGATACCAAAAGGTGCATCGTAGGCATGTCCAAATAATTCTGTACGCATATCAGAGCCCTTATGTACATCAAGGTATTGGGGAAGCAACTCCACCTCCCGGATTTCGGCGGTATTCCTGTGCAGGCTTACATCTTCATTACATCCTCCGTCTAAATATTCAAATGCAAATCGTGGTATTTTTCTTTTGGCTTTTTCTCTCAAATCATCAATGGATGGGTAACGGGGATTATAAATAAGTTTCATCGCTCTGCTTTTATGGTTATTTTAAAAATTAATGCCATTATACCCACATGGGTAACTACCCCAACAGGATAATGCAGTCATCAAAAAAAAATCTTTTGGCTGATGGTTGTGCGGGTTGTGCAGTGCAAAATTAGTTAACTCCGTTCACAATAAACACATTCATCAAAATACGATTCATGCACCTCTGTATTACCACGCTGAGCCTGCCCGCCGCGGTGGGGAACGAAGCATCTGTACACCTCTGTATTGTCATGCTGAGGAACGAAGCATCTGTAATGCATCGGGAAAATGGATGCTTCCTGCGTCAGCATGACAGACAATAGTGTATCGCTGAACTGTAGTACAGGAGCAGAACTCTATTCTGCAATTTGTTATGCCAGGAACGAAGCATCTGTACACCTCTGTATTGTCATGCTGAGACGCGAGCATCTGTAATGATCATGACGAAGATGTATGCTTCCTGCGTGAGGATGACAGGCAATAAGCGGTCTGATCCCTCCTGCGTCGGGTGCCAACCGCTTTATGGTCCTTGTCCTTCCCTACTTCAACAATCCTCTGAGTGCATACGTTTTGCCAGCAACAGTTTGCAGGCTTATTTCTTCACTACCGTATTTTACTTCACAGTCGCCGCCTTTTTTGGAAAGCAGCATGGCATCCGTCAACTTTCCATCCTGCCATTTCATATTCAGTTCAAAGCCGCCTCTTGCACATAAACCTTTTACTTCGCCATCCTTCCAGGAACCAGGAAGAGCGGGTAATAATTCAATAAAATCTTCATGGCTCTGCAACAACATTTCGGCAATACCGGCAGTAGCGCCAAAGTTGCCATCAATCTGGAATGGCGGATGAGCACAAAATAAATTATTATAGGTGCCCCCGCTATTCGTCATTTCCACTCCACTCGAATGTACAGGATTCAATAAACGGTTGAGCAGCTTTAAAGCATGGTCACCATCGTGCAGTCTTGTCCAGAAACTCACTTTCATGGCAAGCGACCAGCCGGTTCCGCCATCGCCTCTTAGTTCCAGCGATTTTCGGGCAGCCTGCGCCAATGCAGGTGTTTTGTAATACGATACCTGGTGACCGGGATACAATGCGAACAAATGCGAAACATGCCGGTGCTGCGGCTCCACTTCATTAAATTCTTTTGCCCATTCCATCAGCCTTCCGTCGGATCCAATAGCGGGAGCCGGAATTTGATCAATCGCTGATCTTATTTTGTCAATCGTTTCATTCTGTATTCCCAAAACTTCAGCCGCATCTAATGTGTTGGCAAATAAATCGTGTATCACCTGGTGATCATGCGATGGGCCCATGCTGATGCTTGCCTGGCTGCCATCGGGCGCTATAAAATTATTTTCGGGTGAGGCTGCAGGACCAGATACCAGTTTCCCCGACACCGGGTCTTTTACCAGCCAGTCGAGGTAAAATGCCGCGGCGGATTGTAGTATGGGGAACACTTTTTTTAAATAAGCTTCTTCTTTTGTAAATGCATAGTGTTCCCACAGGTGCTGGTTCATCCATGCGCTGGCTCCCACATGTAATCCCCAACTGGGATGCTCCCCGGGCGCGGTAAAGCCCCATACATTGGTAATGGGATGCATTACCCATCCACGCGCATGATACTGTGTTTGCGCAGTTTTTGTTCCGGGCGCCTGCAGCGATGCAATCAATTCAGCCAATTGCAGGTGCGTTTCAGAAAGATTCGTTACTTCGGCGGGCCAGTAGTTCATCTGCACATTTACATCGGTGTGGTAATCGCAGTTCCAGGGCGTTTGTATTTTATTGGCCCACATGCCCTGCAGGTTAGCGGGGAGACTGCCCTGGCGGGAAGAAGACAATAACAAATACCTGCCGTACTGAAAATATAAAGCATAGAGATCCTGTTCGTTTTGTGTTTGCTTATTTTTTTGCAAAAGCGCATCAGTAGCAAGTGCTTCATTTTTATTGTTGCCCAACTGAAAAGATACTCTTGTCATGTAAGAAGAGAAGTCAGCAATATGCTCACTGCGAAGCCTGGCATAAGGCTTACTTACAGCGATTGCGGCAAGCCGTGCCAGTTCCACTTCATAATTGGTATTGGTATAATCAGGGTAATGTAAACGGTAATTGGTAGCCGAAGTTATAACCAGCATTACTTCCGTTGCGTTACTGATGACTAATTTGTTGCCCTCAGCTTTTATACTGCCGCCTTTCAATACCGGTGTTACCACTACTTTGTATTTCATGCCTTCACCACCGGCGCCATTGTTCATGATGCCTGTCATCAGCAGTTTGTTTTGCTGCGCCACGGTAGTAAATCTTTCCGGCCGGTTTATATCAAGTGTACAAGAAAGGGCTTTGGTTTTTGATGCAGATAGATGAACGATTAAAGCCTTTGCCGGATAGCTGGCAAAAAT
>CAMPJQ010000454.1 GCA_946886925.1 uncultured Terrimonas sp. | reverse complement strand
ATACTTCTCTGACGAATCTCAGCAACAAGAAACTTCCTGTTCTGTCGGATACTATTCGTTTATACACATAGAGTATTGTTCCGGGAACATTTGTTATTTCGGAGATAGATAGCAATAGCTATATCCTGGATATTTTTAACGCCGAGCTCATCTGGAAGAAAAAGCCGGCAACAGACAGCGTGTTTATTACTTACAGGGTTTTTCCGGGTAAATTTAATACGGTATACCAGCGAATGCGCTTCGACAGCATCAGCAATAATTTTCTCGCATCGCCTGTAACGATACAGGATGCCAATTCACTTCAAAATTCCATTTTCGATTTTGGTAATGTAAACTATAACGGAAGTTTTGGCAGGGGGCTTTCTTTTGGTAACCAGCAGGATGTGGTGCTCAATTCTACGCTAAACCTGCAAATGAACGGGTACCTTGCAGATAGCATCCAGATTGCCGCAGCTATAACCGACAGCAATATCCCAATCCAGCCGGATGGCAATACACAGAATTTGAATGAGTTCGATAAAGTGTTTATCCAGTTTAAAAAAGGAGGATGGCATTTTGATATTGGCGATATAGATATCCGCCAGCAGCAGAGTTATTTTCTTAACTATTACTCAAGATTGCAGGGCGCCGCTTTTGGCCGGGAAAGCAGGATTGGTTCCTCAATAACCAACCGTATGTTACTCAGCGGCGCTATTGCAAAAGGTAAGTATACCCGTAATATTTTTAATGGCATAGAAGGCAACCAGGGACCATACCGGTTACAGGGGCCAAACAATGAACTGTTTTTTATTGTGCTTGCAGGAACGGAACGGGTATTTATTGACGGAGAGTTGATGCAAAGAGGCGAGGACCAGGATTATGTAATCAACTACAATACTGCCGAACTCACATTTACGCCTAAGCGAATGATTACAAAGGATAAGCGTATACAGGTGGAGTTTGGTTATGCCGACAGGAACTACCTGAATTCTCAATTGTATGTTTTTGATGAAGCAGCTATAGGCGAAAAACTTAAAATAAGAGTTGCGGCCTATTCAAACGGTGATGCTAAAAATTCACCCATCAATCAAACGCTTGATCCACGGCAAAAACAATTTTTGGCCGATATTGGCGATAGTGTGCATCAGGCGTTATATCCGTCGCAGGTATTGGATACTTTTTCGGTAAATAAGATCCTGTATAAAAAAATAGATACTGTTTTCAATAATGGTACGCGTGATTCTGTATATGTCTATTCTGTTTCACCTGCCGATACGCTGTACAACCTTGCTTTTACGGAAGTAGAACAGGGAATGGGCGACTATGTGCCGGATGAAACAAGCGCTGCCAACGGAAAATTGTTCAAATGGGTGGCCCCGGATGCCAGTAACAATAAGCAGGGAAGATTTGAACCTGTAATATTACTGGTTGCTCCCAAAAAACAACAACTGTTAAGCATAGGCGCAGATTATATGATCTCTGATCATACGCAGGTGAGCACCGAAATGGCTGTAAGCAGTTATAATGTGAACAGCTTTTCATCTAAAGACAAAAGCGATGACAAAGGCTTTGCCGCAAAGCTGGTAGTGAATGACAGCAGGCAATTGAAAAAAAGCACAAAAGGACTAACATTGGTAAGCCAGTTAAGTTACGAGTGGGTGCAAAACAGGTTCAAACCTGTTGAAAGACTACGCAACGTAGAATTTTACAGGGGATGGGGTTTGCCTTTAAATGTGCAGTCTGCAACCGAAAACCTTCTGCACGCAGAGGTTGCGCTTAACAGTAAAAACAGCAATTCTATCCGTTACCGGTTCGAAAATTACAGGAGAGATGATGGATATAACGGTGTTCGCAATGGTATAATGCAACAGGCCAATTATGGCAACTGGCATTTTAACAACCAGTTTGATATTACCCGTTTCAACCTCCGGGAACAAAAAGGATATTATTTTAAGCCGGTCATTGATGTGGCGCGTGATTTTCCAAAACTCGGCAATTATAGAATAGGCGGAGGATATAGCGGTGAACGCAATTATGTACAGTACAAACAGTATGATTCTTTAACTACCGGTAGTTTTTCGTATGATGTATGGCAGGCCTATCTCAAATCTCCTTTAAATAAACCGAATAAATGGGGTGTTACTTATTACACCCGCAGAGATCAATATCCCTATCAGGCAAAGCTGGTATCATCAGACAGGAGCAGCAATATCAATGCCTATACCGAACTGATGAAAAGTGAAAAACACCAGTTGAAAGTTAATGTTACCTATAGAAAATTAGATGTCATTAACAGTAAGGTTACTTCACAGCAACCCGAAGAAACAATATTGGGCCGGGCGGAATATTTTATCAATGAGTTTAAAGGACTGATAAATGGAAATGTATTGTATGAAGTTGGAACAGGCCAGGAGCAGAAAAGAGATTTTACTTACGTGGAAGTGCCGCCGGGCCAGGGCGAGTATACATGGAACGACTATAATGCTAACGGCATTCCAGAGCTGAATGAATTTGAATTATCGCAATTTCAGGACCAGGCAAAATACATCCGCATATTTACGCCGACCAATGAATTTATAAAGGCAAATTACCTGCAGTTTAACTACAGCCTCATTGTTAACCCGCATTCCATGATTGATGCAGCCAAAGCAAATAGCTTTCAAAAAGTTCTTGCGCGCTTATACTTTCAGAGCTCTTTGCAGATTTATAAAAAAGAAAGCTCCGGTAAGCTCCAGTTTAATCCTTTTGCCGTGCCGTTATCTGATACTTCTTTAATTGCACTAAACCAGGTTTTCAGTAATTCTTTTTCGTTTAACCGTTTCAGTAATGTATGGGGCATGGATTTCAATAATATCCGCAACAGCAATAAAGCTTTTCTTACCTACGGGTATGAAAGCCGGAAGGTGAATGAATGGAATGTAAAAGGCAGATGGAATATCACCCGCTCGTTCCTGCTGGAATTATTGGCCAAAAAAGGACAAACCGCGCTGGTGACGCCCAATTTTGATAACAGGAATTATAATATAGAATCATATGGCATGGAGCCGCGGCTTTCTTTTATCCGTGGCACCAATTTTCGTATAGCCGTAGGATATAAGTATAATGATAAACAGAATACAGATGCGGCGCAAAAGGCGTTCATTAATTCATTAACCACCGAAGCAAAATACAATGTACTTTCCAGCAGTTCGGTTACTGCTAAGTTTACCTATAGCCAAATTAAGTATTCCGACCCTGCAAATGCCAACACGCCCAATACCAGCGTTTCTTATATTATGCTTGATGCCTTATTACCGGGTAAAAACTTTTTATGGACTGTTGATTTTACCAAAAGGCTCACTTCCTATCTCGAACTGAACTTTCAGTACGAAGGAAGGAAGGCAGGCATTTCAAATACTGTACATATTGGCCGTGCCTCGTTAAGAGCCCTGTTTTAAAATAAAAAACCGGAAGCATTGCTACTCCCGGCTTTTTAAAATATTATAAAAGATATTATTATCCAAATATGCCACCTTTTTTAAGTGTAACAGCACCTTCGCCGATTTTGAAACCATTCTGGTATACTTCAACCTTGTAGGTTCCTGGCTTGTACTTGTCGGTTTGTTTCAGGTCAAAGC
>CAMPJQ010000453.1 GCA_946886925.1 uncultured Terrimonas sp. | reverse complement strand
AATATACACAGGCCGAAATAGGTATTACCGGCGCCAATTTTTTAATTGGTGACATTGGTGCTGTTGCCATCACAGAAAATGAAGGCAATGCCCGGTTAAGCTGTGCCTGGCCGCCTGTGCATATTGTTATTGCGGGCATCGAAAAAATGATCCCTTCATTTTTGGACCTCGGCCTTTTTTGGCCGCTGCTTTCTACTTTTGGCACAGGTCAGCGCATTACGGTTTACAATACCATTGTTTCCGGGCCAAAACAGCCGGGCGAAACAGACGGTCCTGAAGAGATGTATGTGATATTGTTGGACAATGGGCGAACCAACCTGTTGGCCAACGCAAAGACGCGGGAAGCATTATACTGCATTCGCTGTGGGGCCTGCCTCAATGCATGCCCTGTATATAAAAACATCGGCGGTCATAGTTATAACACCACTTATAGTGGTCCTATTGGAAGCATTATTACTCCTCATTTAAAAGGGCTTGATGAGTGGAAGCATTTAAGCTATGCTTCCTCGCTGTGCGGAAATTGCACGGAAGTATGCGCTGTAAAAATAAACCTGCATGAACTATTGCTCGAAAACAGGTATGAAGCGGTAGAAAAGCGAAATACATCCTTTGCGGAACGGGTGGCATGGAAGGGGTGGAAACAGGCCATGCTGCATCGCGAAATGATGAATATGGGAAATGGTAAATTGAAAAGCTGGTTTGTCAATAAAATGTTTAAGGGATGGACAGCCCACAGAAGCGCATTGCATTTTCCGGCAAAAACCTTTAACGAAATGTGGAACGCGCAGCTTGCAGAAAAGAAATAACCCCTTCCGGCTTCGCTAAATACTGTACAGCATAGAAAAATTACTTAGTGAATTTTTTCGGTTGATACCCCTTACTTGTTTATTTTGTGCAACAAATTTGCCTATGGGTAGATGCTTTTGATATATTCTACATATAACAGCCCGAGGTTACAGTATATTACAGATGTTTTGCTGCATAACCTGAGTGGTATTGAAGTATCCCTCACAATCAGTTCCGATGAGTTTATTCAGTATGCAGGCGCTAAAATCAATTATTCTCAAAGCAGCCTGGATGATGATGAATTGAGAATAATGCCATCGCCACTGCTATTTGAAACCAATATTGTTCCGCAAAATATACTTTGTAAAGAACAGGGAAATTATAAAGTGTTGTTCCCAACCGAAAATGGAGATCTGTACTTTGATATTTTTGCTGCATCCTTTTACCTGCTCAGCAGGTATGAAGAGTACCTGCCTCACCAGCCCGATGAATACGGGCGCTTTGCGCATACGGAAAGCATAGCATACAAAGAGGGTTTTTTGCAACAACCTGTAATCAATTACTGGCTCTTTGATTTTCAAAAAACATTGCAGGCAAAATTTCCTTTTCTTGTTTTTGCCGTAAAGAAATTCAGGTTTATTCCTACATACGATATTGACATAGCGTTTTCCTATTTGCATAAGGGCCTTACCAGAAATACAGGCGGACTGATGCGTTCCCTGCTAAAAGGAGAACTGGCAGCCATAAAAGATCGTATAGATGTGCTGACAAAGAAAAAGGAAGATCCTTTTGATGTATATGAATGGCTTTACGCTTTACATTTAAAATTCGGACTGCAACCTTATTATTTTTTTCTTGTGGCTGGCTCATCCGGCGAATATGATAAAAACGTTGACCCGCATCATGCAGAAATGCGGGAACTGATCAGGTATCACGCCACGGGGTACAATGTGGGCGTACATCCTTCGTGGCAAAGTGGCGATGATATTGCGTTACTGGAAGAAGAAATAAAAACGTTGGAAAATATCATCGGTCGCAAAGTAGTACACAGCCGCCAGCATTATATCCGCTTAACGCTTCCCGGTACATACAGGCAATTGATTGACCACGGCATTTTTAATGACTTTTCAATGGGTTATGGAACAATCAATGGCTTCCGTGCTTCCATAGCTTCTCCTTTTTACTGGTACGATCTTTCTGCAGAAACAAAAACAGCTCTGCTGGTATATCCTTACTGTTTTATGGATGCCAACGCCTTTTATGAACAAAAGCTTACGCCTTCACAAGCATTTGATGAAATACGGTACTATCATGATGCAATTAAAAAAATTGATGGTACCATGATCAGCATCTGGCACAATAATTTTTTTGGCGATGACCCATTGTTTAAGGGCTGGAAAGAAGTATATGAATTATTTCTGGAAGAAGTGGTGTATTGGGATCTGTAGCGAAGTAATAAGTAATAAGTGATAAGTAGTCAGTAGGCTTCGGTCTCCGCTAATTGCTTTACATTCTTCATGGCCTGCGAAAGGTGGGTTGCAGCATTGCGGCCAACCAGTTTCCACCACATCCAGCTTAACGGACCTTCCACCCATATTTCATGTGTAAATGTAGTTTTCATATTATGGTAGCCAAGAAAGCGATGAATGTGTATTTGGGCCAGTGGCAGTTTGGTGGTAACGGTATAAGAAAAATTGGGGTCACAGGAAGTAACGGTAAATCCCGCTTTAGGACCTTTTTCAGGTATAAGCACACCATGAACATCTTTTTGAAAGCTCCCTATCAGCAAAGCCTCACGCAGTGTTACATCCCATTGCTTCCAATTTTTTACATCTGTCCATATTTTCCAGATCCTTTCCGGGCTTGCGGTTGTTAACATGGTATTAGTGATGTGCATATATGGGATTTTAACTGGAGGACAAGGTATTCTTATTGCAAGAAATAAAAATGAACAAATTATACAGAGTAGGTTTGAGCAACTGTATTTTATTGATTATCAATTTATAATCGCTATATTAAGTTTATGTTACGTGAATGAAAGCCATTAATCATATACGCTGATTCAGTTATTCACGCTCCATTTTTGCCTTTCGTTTAAATCCTGTATTTACAAGGTAAATTCCAAATATGGTTACCAGCGTTCCGGCAGCAATAATTATGGTTAATTTTTCATTGTTCAATAATGCACCAACAATTACAGCCACAATAGGATTGATATACGCATATACTGATACCTGTTGCGCAGGTAGCCTTTTTAGCGCATAAATAAAAGCAGAATAGGTAATGATGCTGCCCACAAATACCAGGTACAAAATAGAATACCAAACTTCTATCCCGGTATCTGCTATTGCGGTATACTGCCCGCTGAAATAAGCTACAGTTAGAAGCACAATTCCTCCAAGGAACATTTGCCAGCCTAAGCTAAAATAAGGATTAACATGTTTGGCGTTTTTTACAGTAAATATAGTACCGAAGGCCCAGGTAACAGAGGCGATAAGATTTAAAAAGATGCCAATGGAAAAAGATGAATTAAACAGAGCCTGAAGATAATCAGAAAAAATAATGAGAATACCACTAATGCCAAGCAGCAACCCGATGATCGTCATGGTATTGAGCTTTGTTTCTTTAAATACAAATGTACTTAGTATAGCTATCCATAAAGGCGATGCTGCACCTATTACCGCGCCCAGCCCACTGGGAATATATTTCATTGACCAGGTACTGAAACCATTATTGATTACGATCATGAGAAGGCTCATCCATCCAAACTGGATGAACTGATCGCGGGTAGGCAGCTTAAATCCTTTTATAAAAAAAT
>CAMPJQ010000452.1 GCA_946886925.1 uncultured Terrimonas sp. | reverse complement strand
CTGCACAAAAAGATGGTTATGAAAAATGTTTTGTACCCAAAATACCTGAAGTTCTTTTTGCTACGCCATTGGTGAACAGCGGTAAAAATTTCAGACTGGATTTTACAGTCCCCGATAAACCCGGAGATTATCCTTTCATTTGCTCTTTTCCCGGTCACTGGCAAACCATGAAAGGGGTGATAAAGGTGGTGAAATAGATTTCACTGTGTGGAATAACATATACAAAACATAGATGGATTATAACGAATAAAAAATGATGATACCTATTTCTTTCTTAAGTTTAAAGAAATTTTCATCTTCCATATTTCTAAAATACTCGTATGAGCCACAATTTCAGCCGGAGAAAATTCATTAAAACAGCGGGCATAGGCGCCGCAGGGTTTGCCATTTTGCCTTCTTTATACAGTAAAGCTGCACCCAGCGACAAATTGCGTATCGCGCATATCGGACTGGGTGGTATGGGCAACAATCATCTGAAATGGTTTGCCAATATCCCCGAAGTAGATATTGTTGCGCTTTGCGATGTGGATGAATTACACTTAGGCAGTACACTTAAGACCCTGCAGGGGCTTCACCCTGATACAAAGGCACAGACCTATGGCGACTTCCGCCATATCCTCGACAGAAACGATATTGATGCCATTACCTGCGCAACGCCAGACCATTGGCATGCCACCATTGCTTCACTTGCATTCCAGGCAGGCAAAGATGTGTATGGCGAAAAACCGCTTTCGTATGATGTAAAGGAAGGAAATACGATGCTGAAAAACGCAACAAAATACAACAGGATATTTCAGCTCGGCAACCAGATCCATGCCGGAGATAATTTTCACCGCGTGGTAGAGATCATCCGATCGGGCGCTTTAGGAAAAGTACATACGGTTCGTTTGTGGAAAACCGGCGCGCCTCCCGACCTGGGCTCCCCATCACCCGAACCCATACCCGCAACGCTCAATTGGGACATGTGGCTCGGCCCCGCTCCCTATGTGGATTATATTCCTGCGAAATGTCATTTCACCTATCGCTATTTTTTAGATTATTCCGGCGGCGTGTTTGCCGATTTCTGGTGCCATATTGCTGATATCGTATTCTGGTCCATACAACCCAAAGGATTAAAAAGCATCAGTTCCAAAGGAGAAGCGCCAACCGGTATAGCAGACGCACCCAAATGGATAAACGTAGATTATGAATTTGACGGATTAAAAATACACTGGACAACCGAACCACCCGATGTACCGGGAGCGGCTAAACGCGGCATTGGCGCTTTTTTTGAAGGCGATAAAGGAACACTGATCTGCGATTATGGCTCACGGGAAATTACCATCAACGGCGAAACCGTTACCGATATTCCCGAAATACCGAAAACCATTCCGCGGTCGCCCGGTCACCAGCAAAATTTTGTGGATGCGGTAAAATCAAGATCGCAGCCCGAATCGAACCTCGCTTATGCCCGCGAAATGACATTGCCTATGCACCTTGGATTGATTTCTTACCGGCTTGGCCGCCCACTTCAGTGGAATGCAGATAAAGAAAAGTTTGTTGGCGACAGGGAAGCCAATGGCCTGCTTTCCAGGAAGCCAAGGAAGAAATGGGACCTGGTGTAAAGAGAAGTGGTAAGTGGTAAGTGGTGAGCGGTAAGTGATGAGAAGAAAAGGAGTTTAGGATATTAACACGTTGCAGGTAGAGGTAAATCCTCACATAAAATTTACTCAGTATTCATATGATATGCCGTCTTGCTTTACTTTTTACACTAACAGTGAACTATTGTTTTGCACAGCAGGAAATTCCTTTATACTCCGGAAAAATTCCCAATTCAAAGAAAACTGCAAATGAGGAAGAAAAAAAAGCGAATGAACTGGTAGATTCACTCACCTTCAACGTATCCATTCCAACACTTACCGTTTTTCTTCCACCAAAAGATAAAGCAAATGGCACAGCGGTTATTATTTGTCCCGGAGGTGGGTATCATGTGCTGCTTACGAAACGTGAAGGAACCGATGTAGCCCGAACCTTCAACAAGCTGGGCGTAACCGCTTTTGTTTTGAAATACAGACTGCCGTCTGATAAAACGATGAAAGACAGATCCATCGGGTCGTTGCAGGATGCACAGAGAGCCATTCAACTGGTTCGGGAGAAAGCCGTTGAATGGAAGATTGATCCGCAAAAAATTGGCATCATGGGTTTTTCAGCCGGAGGACACCTTGCTGCTACAGCAGGTACGCATTACCGTGAAGCTTTAATTGAAAATACAAAAGGCACGAGTCTTCGTCCGGACTTCATGCTGCTCATCAACCCCGTGATCAGCTTCACAGACCGTATAGGACATACCGGATCGCGTAACAATTTACTGGGTGACGCACCAACGGAAAAACAAATTCTCCTTTACTCCAATGAACTGCATGTTAACAACGCAACCCCTCCTGCTTTCCTTGTACATTCCAATGCCGACTCGGTAGTTCCGGTAGCCAACAGCCTTTCTTTCTATTCCGCTCTTCAACACAATGGCGTAACCACCGGACTGCATATTTATGCGAAAGGTGAACACGGCTTTTTAACCACTCCTTCCTTTGATGAATGGTTTGGCAGATGCGTGCACTGGATGAAGGAAATGGGACTGATCCTTTAAGACTGTAAAGAAGTTTGGTCCCCCGGCTACGGATAAATGCAGTTGCAGACAAAAAGTATAGCAATATTCAATTAATCGGGAACTTTGTGTCAATATGAGTACGATTATTGAAAATCTTGCAATCATTAAACAGCGCATTAAATCCGCCTGCGATCAATGCGGCCGGGATGAAGGTTCGGTAAAGCTGTTGCTTGCCACCAAAACCGTATCGGCCGAAAATATTAAGATCGCTATGCAACAGGGCGAAACCCTTATTGGCGAAAATAAAGTGCAGGAATTGAAAGAAAAATTTGAAGCACTAAAAGATATGCCGCACGAAACCCATTTTATCGGGCATCTGCAAACCAATAAAATAAAAGAGGTACTCAAATATGCGGATTGCATCCAGTCTGTTGACCGGCTGGAACTGGCTCAAAAACTCAACCAGCGTCTTCAATACGAAGGCAGAAGCATCGCTGTATTGATACAGATCAATACCTCGGCTGAAGAAAGTAAGTTTGGCATCGCCCCCGAAAACGCCGTTCAACTGGTTAAAGCAATAGCTGCAATGGACTCCATCCGGATTAAAGGGCTGATGACGATTGGTATTTTTAGCGCAGAAACCGAAAAGGTCAGGAACTGTTTCCGATTGCTTAAAAATATTCAACACCAAATTAAAGGCTTAAACCTGCCCAATGTTGCTATGGATGAACTTTCGATGGGAATGAGCGGCGACCTGGAAGCTGCCATTTCCGAAGGCGCCACCATAGTAAGAGTGGGCACGGCTGTTTTTGGGAAAAGAATACACCCCGACAGCTATTACTGGAATGAAAACCAAACCGAAAAATAAAAAATCGCGCCTATTATATCTTATGCTTTCTTTAGGCAACCTTTACGAAACGAAGTAATTTTATATAGGCAAATATTAAAACAAAAGGAATAATTTATATTACAGAAGTTCTTACCTAAGAAAAGTATAAAAAATGAATATAGAGCAAATAG
>CAMPJQ010000451.1 GCA_946886925.1 uncultured Terrimonas sp. | reverse complement strand
CAGGCATATTAAAATTCGCGGAGAAGAATAATCCGTATAACACGGGTTTGGGAGACACTATACAACACGATGGAGTGGTGTATTTAACCAAAATATTCGACAACCTGCTTCAAACCAATGAAGCTGCTGCTTTTAACAGGGATATTACCAACTTTATGGATGTGGTTAAAAAAGCCGCTGCGGAAAACAGGCTCGGTAAAACGAAACGATTGGTCGCCGGTGACACGGCTGTCAGCAAAATCATTGAAAACAAAAAATTTAAGATAGAAACACTTGGGCCGTTCACAGAAAAGATCAGCGGCAGAAACCGGTTTGTATACTGGCATGATGAAGGCAGAACCATCAACGGGCATAGCCTCGTGCTCAAAATTACTTTTGGCGAAAGAACCTTTTTATTGGGAGGTGATCTCAATACCGATTCGGAACTTTACCTGATGCAGCAATACGGGAATGCCAATCCATTTATGGTGGATGTGGCAAAATCCTGTCACCATGGTTCTTCCGATTTTACGGAAGTATTCATGCAGCAGGTTAACCCGTTCGCTACCGTCATATCTTCGGGCGATAATGAAAGTTTTTCGCACCCCCGTGCCGACGCTATAGGATGCGCAGGCAAATACGCCAGGGGCAACCGCCCTTTGGTATACTCCACCGAACTTGCCCGTTCGGTGAGTAAAAGCAAAATTCTATTTGGAATGATCAACCTGCGCTGCAACGGAAAAGATATTTATATGAACCAGATGAAGGAAACCAACCGCCCGGCCGATATGTGGGATGCATATACTTTACCGCCTCTTGTTTAAGTCAATGCAGTACACTTGTTAATCGAACGTATTGTTTCAAAAATCGAAGCATATCACCCTGCCGGCGAATAAACTTTCATCACCGCATGATGTTTACCATCTTTGTATTGTCAAAAGTGACGCTAACCCTTTGAAAGCCCAATCATCCATCATCCGCTGAAAAATCAGCTACCCTTTAGAAAATCCGATCCCTGAGAAAGTACATTCCAATTCCTGTAAAGCCAAACAAATCCGATAGCCGAAAGAAACCATAATCAATCTCCTCATCCTTTGAAAATCCTAACCCGTGAAAATGCCAATCAGGTCAGTATCTTTTTTAAAACCTAACCATTCCTCTCACAAAATTTCAATTGATTGAACCAGGCCCCGGACCTGGTTTTTCCTGTTTCCTGATAAGGAGTGCATTCCTTCTTAAATCGAGAAACTTAGCCAGGGGGCCTACAAGGAAAAGCGCAAAGAAAGGTGCATATATGAGATTGTTGAGACGCAAAATAAATTCCACAATGGCCACTACAACGGCAACAATAATCCTTCCCTTTCTGGTGGATACAGACGTAGGAGGATCTGTGATCATAAAGAAGATAAAAAGCTGGTACATTGGCCCGGTAAGGGGCGATAGTTCCGCAAGAAAAGCGTCGCCTGTAATCAAACATCGAACATAAGCAAGAATAATAAAACTTATTACATACGTAACGGTTACGTGCAAGCGCTTAGCCCTGTTCACAATGATCAGCCCCAGCACCCATATTACGGACATGGCAAGAAGATTACTGCCCCACTGCATACTAAGGCCTGCTACATTCGTACTATACAAAGCAAGCATCCACGAAATACCAAAGTTTGAAGGATTCCATAAATGCCTGTCTTTATAGCGAAATACATATTTGGAGAGAATGGAAAGCAAGGATGTAACAATATACGGCCAGATTACATTGGAGCGGATGAGAATGCCCACACTTATACCGGTTATATATGCACTGGCAAGATTTTTCCACGTGCCCAGTACTATCCTGGACAATATGATCTCTGCTATCATGGCTGTGGTTATTGCAGCCACCAGCGTTACATAGCTGTCTAAGATACCAAATGTGAACTGTCCAACCAGCAGTATAAGCGTAATAAAGGCCTGGGGGATGTATTGAAAATTATTTTTTCACCATTGAGATAGCGAATTTCCTGCGGGTATGTTTTCAAGCTTATATTCCTGCTGCATTAGTTATTGGGTTTACTTTCTTTTATAATATGCAGTTTGTCAATTTCCGGGTTTTCAATTTTGTCTGCATGCCCGGACGGCCAATAAATAGTTACCATATCAACTTTATTACTCTTGCCTATTCCAAAATGGAGCCTGTGCTGGTTTTGAGAGGAAAACCCCATACCGCCGGTAACGATCTGCGCCTGTTTCACCCCATCCCATTGCACCTCTACTCTTGCACCAATGGCATCGGCATTAGAAACCGTTCCCTGAAGGTCAAAAGCTAACCAGTGATTATTATTGCCTGCCTCATTTTTATAAACTAAGGGGATATTGTTTTGATTGGCAACAACAACATCCAGTACACCCCGGTTCCACAGGTCGGCAATGGCAACAGCGCGGCCATCATAGGTTGCTGCGGGACAAATCTTGTCCGAAACATCTTCAAATAAACCATCACTGTTGTTCAGCCATATTTTATCCTGCTCATATCCCGACTGGCTTTTGCCTTCCATGTCGGGCCAATTTTTGGCATCGCCGATAATGGCGCTGTTGCCGCCGGTAACTTTAGAATAATCGTACCAGTATGAAGTATTTTCTTTTGCAGAAATAAAACCGTTTGCTACGTACAGATCCATAAAGCCATCATTGTTCAGATCGCCGAATTGCGCACCATAGCTCCAGCCTGCATTTTCGATTCCTGAAATTTGTGCAAGATTTACAAACGAAGGATATTCTGCAGAGCGTTCACTTTTGGGATGCCAATAATTATTACCCTGGATCAATATTCCTTTTTCCGTAATATTCGTAGTGTAAACACCTATGTTCCCATCATTGGCAATATCGCCGAAAGAAGCGTTCATGCCACTTTTAGGGATATGTCCAACGCCTGCTTCCCGGCCTTTTTCTTCAAAGCTTTTCCCATTCTTATTCAAATAAAATTCATCTACATTATAGTCGTTGGCAACATACAATTCAGGATAGCCATCTCCGTTAAAGTCTGCTGCCGCGGCAGCCAGTGTCCATTTGGTTGAAGTTAATCCATACTGGCTGGTTACATCTTCAAATTTGCCGTTGCCTGTATTCTTTAAAAGAAAATTCCTGCCGCCATTGTTGGCATACCGGAAACTTTCAGGCATTATTTTAGTTGTGTTCAAACTGTCTAAGTGAAAAATTTCTTTATAATAGCCTCCTATGAAAATATCAGTCAGCCCGTCATTATTAAAGTCGAACCAAATGGCGGAGTTGGCGTTTACCCAGGAAGGAAACCCGCTGCCTTCTGTAACACATTCAAATCTTTTCCCCCCTATGTTTTTAAACAGCTCAGGTTTTCCCCACTTATACAGGAGCAGGTCTTTAAACCCATCATTATCATAGTCAGCCCAAACTGCACCCATCGAAACGCCGGAGCCCTTCCTGTTTACGTCTGCCAGTTGCATTTTGTCGGCCACGTCTTCAAATTCACCATTCTTCAAATTACGGTATAAAGCATTCTTACTTCCAATGGCGCTGTTGGTAAAATAAATATCGTTCCAGCCGTCATTATCAAAATCGCAAATGGAAACAGCCGCACCCATGGAGGCGATTTGCCTTTTAATATTATTGAGTTT
>CAMPJQ010000450.1 GCA_946886925.1 uncultured Terrimonas sp. | reverse complement strand
GACCTCGGGATTGTCGAAGTTCAGGTCGGGCTGATGGCTAAAGAACCGGTGCCATTAGTACGCTCCCGAATCATGTTAACAAGTAAATTTTTAGATTTATTTTTATTTGAATATTATTATTTATTAAATTTATATATTTTAATTTTTAATTTGAATGAGGAAATCAAAAATACCTTTATTATCGCTTATCGGTGGCGGCCCGGGTGACCCTGAATTGATTACGGTAAAGGCAATCCGGGCAATTGAATCTGCCCATGTGGTTTTATACGATGCTTTAATAAATGTAGCATTGCTTTCCTACATGTCGCCGGGTGCTAAAGCAATATTTGTAGGAAAGCGTTTTGGATGTCATGCCCTTTCCCAGCAGGAAATCAACCATCTTATTGTTGAGTATGCATTATCGTATGGACATGTGGCGAGATTGAAAGGTGGCGATCCTTTTGTTTTTGGAAGGGCGCAGGAAGAAATAGAAGCTGCCCGCTGCAATGGTATTGCAGTAGAAGTGATACCGGGTATTTCAAGTGCAGTGGCGGTGCCGGCCGCGCACGGCATACCTTTAACCTGCAGGGGAATAGCAGAAAGTTTTTGGGTTACTACCGGCACAACACGCTCCGGGGATATATCGCATGATATTCGCCTGGCCGCACAGTCTTCAGCCACGGTTGTAATATTGATGGCAATGAATAAGCTGGAAGCCATAATGGATATTTTTATTGCTAGTGGAAAAAATGAAACACCGGTAGCTGTTATTCAAAATGGTACCACAGAAAATGAAAAAATAATAACCGGCACAGTAAAAGATATTTTTTTCAGAGTACAGTGCGAAGGCATGAGCAATCCCTCGGTTATAGTAGTGGGTGAGGTGGTGAAATTACATTTTGACTGGCTGCGGCAATTGAGCAATAGCACGGCAGGCAATGCAGCATTGGTATCACAACCTGAATATATAGCAAATCAGCAATAAGGAACTACATTCATCTTCCGTTTCTCCACCACATTTTCGATGCGTTCTGTTGAAACCAATAAGGATCAGCTAAACAAGATTGCGTAATCCCGTTTTCCTTCTCATGGAACATCTATTCAAGAGATTGTACCATTATCTTCGCTCAAAAATATACAGGAAATCATTTCAAATAGTTATTGCATACCAATATATGAAGAGGAGAAGAAATAGTACAATACTTATTGGGGTGATCATGTTTGCAGGCGCTTGTAATCCATCAACGTCAAACGGGGATCAATCTTCCGCTACAAATACAGGTACAGCTGATGCGAAAGATACTGCTTACGGCCCTTCCATAAATAATGTTGCTGGCGATACAACAAAATTACTCAATGATAGCTCTACGCATCATTATTCACCGCAGACGGCTGAAAAGCCATCAACATCTGCCAGAATACTCAACGAAGCAGATAAAATATATATTGATTTGATTATTCCGGATTATCCTGATGTAATCCTGTTTCATGAATGCAGCGCAGAAACGCTTAATTATATGCAGAAGGTATACGGGTATCTCAGGTCAAAGAATGCCAGTGTAACGAAAAAAGCCATTACTCAAAAGCATGAAGAAAAAGCAAGGGATAAAAGGTTGTATATAGATGATGTGGGGGAGAACTGGTATGAAGTGTTTGTTTTTGATGAATGGAAGTAGATAATGAAACCGCCACCACATTCTTGGCTATATTGTATAACCGGCGAATCCTGCCGGGGATGAATGGCATATGGTTTGCAAATATTATTGTGATTAGAAAACCGGATTAATGCCCGTTGTACTGAGGAAATAGATGATCAAAATGAAGCTGTTGAGTGAAAATAATTTTTAATTGACACAGGTGGAAGTTCATGAAGAATCACTTTTTCAGTTATAAGCCTGTGCCTTGTAAAAAGGTAGTCCATTATGCCTGCGGATCTTCTCCAGTTTAATGGCAATAGCATTTATTGTCCCCTGGCTGATGTACATATTGATCCTTCCATCCCGGTTGAACGTGCCATTATTACGCATGCCCACAGCGACCATGCAAAGTCCGGACACCACCATTATCTTGCCCATAAGGATAGCGAAGCTATTTTGCGTCAACGCCTGGGACAGGACATTTCTTTGCAAACAGTTGAATATGGGGAACGATTTACTATTAATGGGGTAAATTTTTCATTGCATCCGGCAGGGCATATTATTGGCTCTGCACAGGTAAGGGTTGCCCGCAATGATATGGTTTGGGTAGCAAGCGGCGATTACAAGCTGGAGGATGACCATTTTTCAACAGCTTTTGAGCCGGTAAAGTGCAATGTATTTATATCCGAATCTACATTTGGCCTGCCCATATACAAATGGGATCCGCAGGAAAAAATATTTGACAGTATAGAGGCATGGCGCAGTAAAAATAAAGAGGAAGGAAAAGTGAGCCTGCTTTTGGGGTACGCACTTGGGAAGATGCAACGGATACTTAAAAACATACAAACGGAGAATGAAACCATATTTGCGCATGGAGCGGTGTATTATTGCAACGAAAGATTGAGACAGGCAGGATTTGATTTGCCGCAGCTTACGCTTTTAACAAAAGAAACGGATAAGAAACTTTTTAAAAATGCGCTGGTATTAGCGCCTCCCTCGGCTAATGGTTCACCATGGCTAAAAAAATTTGTCCCGTTTTCTATGGGTTATTGCTCCGGATGGATGCGGGTGCGCGGTGCAAAGAACAGGAGGGCTGTTGACCAGGGCTTTGTATTAAGCGATCATGCCGACTGGGATGGATTAAACGCAGCGGTAAAAAGCACAGGTGCCGAAAAAGTATTTGTAACGCATGGGTTTACCAGTGTTTTCTCGCGCTGGCTCAATGAAAACAATATAGATGCAGCCGAAGTAATAACCATGTACGGAAAAGAGGATGAAAGTGAGGAACTCATTCCTGGTGAACAGGATTCAATCAAACCGGAGGATTAGATATGAAGGCGTTTGCAGCATTATTTTTAGATCTTGACCGTACCAATAAAACGAATGAAAAGGTTGAATTGCTGAAAAATTATTTTTCATCTGCACCGGATAAGGATAGAATATGGGCACTCGCTTTGTTTACAGGGCGGCGACCTTCGTTTAAAATAAACAGTACACAAATGCAGCAATGGGCCGTTGCGGAAGCGCAGATACCAGACTGGCTTTTCAGGGAAAGTTACAACAGTGTTGGCGACCTGGGGGAAACCATATCCCTGGTTCTGCCTCCGCATAATAACACTTTAACTGAAAAATCGTTGAGCGACTGGTTCGATTACTTAAATGAACTGCCTTTATTGACAGATGAAGAAAAGAAAGTAAAAATCGTGGAGGCATGGCTGCAACTAACACAGCACGAAATATTCGTGTTTAATAAATTGCTGATGGGGAGTTTCCGAATCGGCGTTTCTCAAACTTTAGTGATTCGTGCCATAGCAGAAGCCACAAAAGTGGAACCGGCCATTATTGCACATCGTATAATGGGCAATTGGAAACCTGCGGAAATAAATTTTGATGACCTGATCCGTAAAGAATGGGAAAACGATAACGCTTCAAGACCCTATCCTTTTTATCTTGCTTATCCTATAGAAGGAGACATCTCAGGATTGGGAGACACCTCGGCA
>CAMPJQ010000449.1 GCA_946886925.1 uncultured Terrimonas sp. | reverse complement strand
GCATCCCTGAATTTTGAACGCCATACATTGGCGAAAGACAAAAAGAAACGCTGATCGGGTGTAAGCCCGTCTATCTTTTCATCACTTTTACCCTGAGGAGTATTTTTAAAAGCTTCGTAAGCGATCATCAAACCACCAATATCAGCAATGTTTTCTCCTAATGTTAAACTGCCATTTACGTGCAGGCTATCCAGCATCGTATACGCATCATACTGGTCAATTACCACTTTTGCTTTTTGGGTAAACAACTCCGCATCCTTTTTTGTCCACCAGTCGTGCAGGTTGCCGTTTGCATCATACTGCCTGCCCTGGTCGTCAAAGCCGTGCGTCATCTCATGCCCTATAACCGCACCTATAGCACCATAGTTAATGGCATCATCTGCGGCATTATTAAAAAACGGCGGCTGAAGAATACCTGCCGGAAACGCGATTTCATTAAAAGAAGGATTATAATACGCATTTACCTCGGAAGCATTCATAAACCATTCCGTTTTGTCTACCGGTTTATCAATTTTAGCCAAATCCCTTTTAAACTCATATATCTCCAATTGCCTGATGTTATTGAAATGCTCGTTCCTTTCAATATGTACACCGGCATAATCCTTCCATTTATCAGGGTACCCTATTTTTTTTACAAAGCCATTGAGTTTGTTCAATGCCTTTTCCTTCGTGCTGTCGCTCATCCAGTCTAAGTTCCTTATCCTGCTTTCATATACGCGTTGCAGGTTATTTACCAAATCAAGCATTCTTTCTTTAGCATCGGGCGGAAAATATTTATTTACGTATACCCTGCCCAAAAGATCTCCTGCCAGGTTATTTACAACACCTGTTGCTATTTTCCAGCGTACTGGCTTTTCCTGGATACCTCTCAATGTTTTCCTGTAAAATGAGAATTGCAGATCTTCGAAAGGGTTACCCAGCGATGCTTCTTCTATTACGCCCAGTTTGAGCTTATTTTTCCATACCTCCAGTGGAGCCGATTTCAATTGCCTGTTCAGTTCTTTGAAATAATCCGGCTGACCCATCAATACCGTATCTGTATTTGCGCCATAGGTTTCAATGAACTGATCCCAGTTTATACCAGGCGTTAATGCATTGAGGTCCTTTACTGCAAATTTGTTATAATTTTTTACCGGATCTCTTAATTGAACCGGGGTAAAATGCGATTTGGCCAAAGCTGTTTCCAGTTCAAGAATGGCCGATGCATTTTTTGCTGCCATTAAGCTGTCTGTTCCGATAGCTTTAAACACATTGGCAACATAGTGTACAAATTCACTGCGGATATGTTTTGTTTCAGCATCATCCTTCAAATAATAATCTCTGCCGGGCAACGATAATCCAGACTGGTAAAACTGAAGTTTATTAACAGCAGCATTTCTGTCATCGGCCGCAACATAGGCGCCAAACAGGTTACCAGCACCCTGGGTGTATTCATAAGCACATTCCTTAACAATATCCGCTGCGGAAGACAATCCATCAATACGCTTAAGATCATTTGCTATGGGGGTATACCCCATCTTATCAATAGCCGATGAATCCATTGCGCCTGCATACAAATCGCCCATCATCTGTTCGGGTGAGCCTTTCGAAAAATTATTGCCTGCGGCAGATTCCTCCAGCATGGCATGCAATTTTTTCCTGTTGTCTTCATACAATACATGAGCCGTGCCCCAGCCCGACTGGTCGGCAGGAATAACCGTGTTTTGATACCACTTACCATTGGCAAACGAAAAGAAATCCTCGCCTGCCTTCACTGTTGAATCCATGCCGGCAACATCAATAAACGGTTCGCTTTTTATTTGTGATGACTTGTTTTTACAGGATAGTAAACTTATCATGAAGAATATGCATGAAATTATCCATGTCAATTTTTTTAACGCATACATACGAATCTGTTTTCTTTTTGAATGAAGCACTTAAAGGAAAGACAATTATATTAAAAATGCAACAGAATGCACTACAAATTTTAAGGTATACTTTTTATGTACCTAACTCCGGGCGCCAAACAATAAACTACCTATCCTAACCATATTGCTTCCTTCTTCAATTGCAATCCGGTAATCGTTGCTCATGCCCATGGAAAGTGTGGTGAGTGGTAAGAGATAAGTGTTAAGAGATAAGTGGTAAGTAATAAGCCACCCATCGTACAATAATTTGAGATAGCGGAATTCCTTTTGTGCTACTTCCTTGTCATCCGTGAATGAGGCCATCCCCATCAATCCTTTTACTGATACATTATTTAACCCCGAAAGATTTTTTATTATTTCTTTCAGTTCGTTTTCATCCAGTCCGAATTTTGTTTCTTCACGCGCTATATGCATCTGCAGCAATACCGGAATGGTTCTGCCGGATTTGAGCGCCTGCATGTTAATCTCAACCAAAAGCCTCAGGCTGTCTACGCCATGAATTAAATGAACAAAGGCTGCTATTTCTTTTACTTTATTGCGCTGGAGGTGACCGATAAAATGCCAGCGGATATCATGGGGTAATTGCTTTTGCTTTTCCACAAGTTCCTGCACATAGTTTTCACCAAAATCACGCTGACCGAGATCATACAAAGTTTGTATATCACTAACGGGTTTGGTTTTGGAAACTGCAACCAATGTTACCTTTTTACTATCCAATTCTTTTTTTATACTTTGATATGCTTCAATATTTACCGCCATAATTTTTTTCTTACTGCTTTAACCCTCTATCCTGTACCCTGCAACCCGAAACCCCACGGTTCTCCTCACTTCAATATTCCTCTTCCAATCACTATTCTTTGTACTTCGCTGGTGCCTTCATATATCTGTGTAATTTTTGCATCACGCATCAGGCGTTCTACATGATATTCCTTTACATAACCATACCCGCCATGAATCTGCACTGCTTCCGTAGTAACCCACATAGCCGTTTCTGAAGCATATACTTTTGCCATAGAACTGCTAAGTGTATAATCGTTGCCGTTGTCCTTTTCCCACGCCGCCCGCAAACACAACAAACGTGCGGCTTCAATGCGTGTTGCCATATCGGCCAATTTAAACTGTATGGCCTGGTGGTGGGCTATTTCTTTACCAAAGGCTTTGCGTTGCTTTGCATAGTCAACAGATCTTTCATAAGCCCCCGCAGCTATGCCCAATGCCTGTGCTCCAATACCGATGCGACCGCCAGCCAGTGTTTTCATGGCAAAGCTAAAACCAAAGCCATCCTCGCCTATGCGGTTTAGTTTGGGCACTTTTACATCCTGGAACATAATGCTGTGTGTATCGCTTCCCCTGATGCCTAATTTGTTTTCTTTTGCGCCAACCGTTATACCCGCGGTATTTCTTTCTACAATAAAAGTATTAATGCCTTTGCTGCCCTTTGATACATCAGTTTGCGCCATTACGAGGTACACGCTGGCAGTTTTGCCGTTGGTGATCCAGTTTTTGGTTCCGTTCAGTATATAGTGATCGCCTTTATCTTCGGCTATGGTATGCTGTGAGGTTGCATCACTTCCGGCTTCCGGTTCGCTGAGCAAGAAAGCGCCCAGGTATAAATTCCCGTCTTTACGGCCCTGGGCCAATGGAGTAAGGTATTGCTGTTTTTGTTCTTCGCTGCCATATTTTTCCAGGCCCCAGCAAACCAGGCTGTTGTTAA
>CAMPJQ010000448.1 GCA_946886925.1 uncultured Terrimonas sp. | reverse complement strand
ATTAAAAGTATATATGAAATTCGTTTCATCTTAAAGAAATTAATGCATTAAAAATTCAGGTTTACACCAAAAGAGTAGGTACGCTGAAACGGATATGCAGCTTGCGGCCTGCTACCGTCACCCAATGATTCCGGATCCAGTTTTACTTTTAAATGCGATATTTCAAAAATATTTTCTGCACTAAAGTAAAAACGAACTTTGCTCAGGTTTAACCTTTGTAATAAAGACTGCGGCAATGCATAACCAATTGTTACGTTTTTAACACGCATATAGGCGCCGTTCTGCATGTATCTTTGATTAGGTTTTGCCAATGGCGACAATGCGTCTTCCGCAGTATAGGCGCGTACAGCAGGAAAATATGCATTAGGATTTTCAGGCGTCCAGTGGTCCAGGTTCAAGGTGGTTACATTGGTCCACGGTTGTGCGTAAATGCCCCAGAAGTAAACATTTGAATTGCCGGGATACCAGTCTCTTTTACCAATACCCTGCATAAAAACACGCAAATCAAGTCCCTTCCAGCCAGCAGAAAGATCAATGCCATAGGGGTATCGGGCACTCTTGTTACCAACTATATGCATATCGCCCGGGTTATCCACGGTTCTGTCGCCATAATTAATCTTACCGTCATGATTCAGGTCAACGAACTTAAGGTCTCCTGGATAGAAATTATACCCCTGGTCATCCTCTCCAAAATCGCGTTGGTTGGGAGAGTTGATTATCTCCTGCTCATCTTTAAAGTAACCGGCAATTTCAGCTCCCCATATTTCACCTATCTCTCTTCCTTCGTAATAGTTGCCATATGTATTACCAAGATATTTTGTGGGGTTATCGTATTTTGTAATCCATGAACGATTGTCGGCTAAAGTAAACGTGAGGTTATACCAGAATGGCGAGCCGGCCAGTGTAATATTATCCCTCCAGTTCAGGCGTAATTCCCAGCCTTTGGTTTTAAGATCGCCATTGTTTTCAGTAGGAGCGTCAGCGCCAAAAACAGCAGGAAGTTCTTGCCCTGGTATCAGCATATCCCTTGTATAACGGGTATACTTATCAAAGTTTACATTAAACCTGTTTTTAAACATGGAAAGGTCTACACCAAAGTTTACACTTGCAATGCTTTCCCAGCTAAAATTATCAGATACAGGTTTGGGGCTGCCCGCAATTGTAGGTTTGGTAGAACCCAATATGATGTTGGCTTGTCCGGTAGGTAAAATCGGTAAGTAAGGGTATGAATCGTAATAAGGGAAATCCCTGTTATAAGCAAATGTCTGGTTACCCAGGCTTCCGTATGAAGCCCTTATTTTAAACACATCAAGAGAAAGTGCTTTATTTATACCTTTAAAAAACGCCTCATCCGATATTACCCAACCTGCGGAAGCGCTGGGAAAGAAACCCCAACGTCTATCTCCCGGAAACCTCGATGAGCCATCATAGCGTCCATTCAATTCAAGTAGGTAACGTTCCTTATAATTATAGCCTAAGCGGTAAAAAACACCGCGCATTGCCCAATCGGTGAGCGTTTCATTTTGGGTCATTGTACCTGTACTCAGCCCGATAGATGGTAAGGAAGTAGAAATAATATTATTCCTTCTGGCTGTATACTCCGAAATAATTTTATACTCCTGGTTAAAACCTACCAACCCCTGCACAAAATGATTACCAAAATTTTTATGAAAGTTGGTATATACATTGTACACATTGTACCGATTGCTTAAAGTATTGTTCTGTGCCCAGCTAGTAGTAGCACCGGTATAAGCCACGGGGATATCAGGACCGGTTTTGTAAGGAATAGGAATATCATAAGACCTTGTCAACCCACTACCTCTTCTAATGGTTGCATCGCCTTTGATATCCCAAACCCCTTTGATCAACGAAATATTTGCGGAAAAAGTAGTCTGAAATTCATTGAGCCTGTTTTGAGAACGACCGCCTTCTTGCATTCTTCCCAATAGTGAACCGCCGACATAGCTCCAGGAACCATCAGGGTTTTTGGGAACGTCCAAAGAACTTTGCCTGTTTACATTCCAGAAAAAATCGGCATCCATCAATACCGGTGCCTTGTAATCACTGCTGGTAATGAGTGTATTGTTAGAGATGTCGAGCCATCGGGTAATATTCAGATCAATTTTACCCCTGAGATTGTACCGGTTATAAATGTCATTACCATATTTCAGCATACCATCCTGCCTGTAATAATCGGCCGATAAATAATAGGCCATTTTATCAGCGCGCTTAGAAACACTCAGGTTTGTATTATAAGTAGGGCCTGTTTTGTTATAAGCTTCGTCCAGCCAATTGGTAGAGCCGGTAGATAACCAATAGTCGGGATTTGCGGGGTTGAGTATTACAGCGGGTAATGAAGGATCTTCTGACCTTTGCTTGGCATATGCACGCGCAGCATCCGGAAAAAGGTTATAAAGGGGGCGTCCTGCCTCATGTTTGTTTTCCATCACCAGGTAAGGGTCAGTAACCAATTCCGGTAGCTTGCCGATAGTTCTGATAGCCGCAAAGGAATTAACTGATACATTTAGCTTGTTTCCTTTCGCAGCCTTGGTGGAGATGAGTACCACTCCAAAAGATGCACGTGCCCCGTAAATAGCAGCAGACGCAGCGTCTTTTAACACAGATACGCTTTCAATATCGTTAGGGTTGAGCCTGGATACTTCGTCCATGGTGAAAGGAACATTGTCTACAACAATTAAAGGTTCTCCCCCATTAATGCTGGTAAAACCACGAATATTAAAAACAGGACCGGTCGTTGCTCTCCCGTTGGAAATAGAGATATTAAGATTAGGGATCAAACCCTGCAAACCAGCACCCAAACTGGTTAAGGGTCTGCTTTCGAGCTGCTTCGCTGTTATCATATCTACAGCTCCCGTGAGATTAACCTTTTTTTGTGTACCAAAACCTACTACCACTACTTCATCCAGGTTCTTATCTCCGGGTACCAGTTGTATATTGAGATTTTCATCTTTCTTTACGCTGAGTTCCTGGGTAATATACCCGATAAATGAAATTTCAAGCACACTGTTATCAGGCACTTCAATAAAAAAGGCTCCGTCGGCACCCGTAGATACCCCTGAATTGCTGCCCTTCAGACGAATGCTTACGCCCTGCAGCGGCTGCCCGCTTTCATCGGTTATCCTACCCTTTATGATACTGCTCTTAATTTCGTTTACAGCAGCATTGCTAAGCACTACCAGGTTATTGTTCAACACCCTGTAATGCAGCAATGTATTGCGCAATACATCATTCAGCAGTGTTTGTATAGACACGTTTTCTACTGCCACATTCACCCGCATGTCTCCCGGCAACTGTTTATCTTCATACAGGAAACGGTAATGGGTACTTTTTTGCAGGATGTTGAATAGCTTTTTAAGCTCAACATTTTTCACAGAAATACTCACATCATTCTGCGAATACCCCGTTGCGGAAGCCTGGAGACATACTACAATTAACAGGATCGCAGTTAATTTCATGACAATAAGCAGTTTGTGAAATTTTGGAAAAGTATCCCCATTTGACTGGGATACAATCAATTTTTTCATAATTTTACTTTATTAAGTTTAATAATAGGTATGGGTGATCGCGTTAAGAAAACCCTTACCGGATTTAACTAATAAAAGGG
>CAMPJQ010000447.1 GCA_946886925.1 uncultured Terrimonas sp. | reverse complement strand
GGTCAAAATCTTTTTGCGGTGGATGTGAACAGTAAATTGGAAAGCAGTCCCGGAATAAAAGATATGGAGAAAATAAGAAAGTTTGTTGAAGCGCTGGGGTAGCTGTTGTTAGCAGTTATACGAAGTCTCTCAACTTCATATGGTTATGTTCTTCAAAGTTTTAAACTTTGAAATAATTTAAATAAGTGTGCAATGATCAACAGAACAATAGCCCTCGCCAAATATAAAGGCACATTTGAGCAGCCGGATATCTTTGGCTACTATGGAGGGTTCGGTGGAGCTTACATTCCGGAAATGTTGTATCCCAATGTGGAGGAGTTAAAAAGCCAGTACCTGAGAATTATATATGAAGAGGACTTTCAGAAGGACTTCAGGACCCTGCTGAAAGATTATGTAGGGCGCCCTTCACCACTATACCACGCAAAAAGATTGAGTGAAAAACATGGTACAACTATTTTTTTAAAAAGAGAAGATCTGAACCATACCGGTGCGCATAAGATCAATAATACGATCGGGCAATTGCTGTTGGCAAGGCGGCTGGGTAAGCACCGCATCATAGCCGAAACAGGCGCCGGCCAGCATGGTGTGGCTACAGCAACCGTATGTGCTTTAATGGATATGCAGTGTGTGGTGTATATGGGTGAAAAAGACATTGAGCGGCAGGCGCCCAATGTGGCCCGGATGAAAATGCTGGGTGCAACAGTTATACCCGCAACCAGTGGTAGTAAAACATTGAAGGACGCCACCAATGAGGCGATCCGCGACTGGATCAATAATCCGGTGGATACGCATTATATAATAGGCAGTGTGGTAGGTCCGCATCCTTATCCCGATATGGTGGCAAGATTTCAAAGTATCATTAGCGAGGAAATGCGGTGGCAGTTAAAAGAGCACACCGGTAGTGAATTTCCTACGCATGTGGTTGCATGTGTAGGCGGCGGCAGCAATGCAGCCGGCGCGTTTTATAATTACTTAGAAGAATTTGCCGTGCAGTTGGTTGCTGTAGAAGCGGCTGGTTGCGGCATAAAAAGCGGTATGAGTGCAGCAACCACGCAACTGGGTAAGGCAGGTATTTTGCACGGCAGTAAAAGTTTGGTAATGCAAACGGAAGACGGGCAGGTAGTGGAACCGCACAGTATTTCCGCGGGATTGGATTATCCGGGTATAGGACCTTTGCATGCGCATTTATATGAAACCGGGCGGGCCCGGTTTTTAAGCGCAACGGATAACGAAGCCATAGAGGCAGCTTTTGAGCTAACCCGACTGGAAGGAATTATACCCGCTCTCGAAAGCGCCCATGCCATAGCAGGACTGAACCAGTTGAGCCTAACGGCAAAGGATACCGTAGTGATTTGTTTGAGCGGCAGGGGCGATAAGGATATGGCGACGTATATGAAAGCGATGGGGGAAGGGAAGTAAGTGATAAGTAGTAAGTGGTAAGTAGTAAGTAGTGGGCTAAGCGTTGACAGAAATTCATGCTCCCATATCAAATCAAAAATATCGAATCCAGGATGAGCAGAATACAACAATTATTTAAAACGAAGGGCAGCGGGGTGCTGAATATTTATTGTACAGCGGGCTATCCGCAACTGGATAGTACATTAAAAGTGATGAAAGCTTTGCAGGAAAACGGCGCTGATATCATTGAACTGGGCATGCCTTACAGCGATCCGTTGGCAGACGGCCCTGTTATACAGGAGAGCGGAGGTGTGGCATTGCAGAACGGGATGACCATCAAAGCGCTTTTTAAGCAATTAAAAGCGATGCGGGATACGGCTAATGCCGGCATAACAGTTCCTGTAATTTTGATGGGATATATGAACCCGGTTTTACAATATGGTTTTGAAAAGTTTTGTGCCGATGCGTCGGCAGCAGGAGTTGATGGGCTGATATTGCCCGACCTGCCCATCCGCGAATTTGAAACAGAGTATGGCACGGTGATCAGGAAATACGGATTGGATTTTATCTTCCTCGTTACGCCGGAAACATCGGATGAAAGAATAAGGAAAATTGACGCATTGAGTACCGGCTTTATTTACGCGGTTTCATCTTCATCAACCACCGGCAAGGATAAAAATTTTTCGGAAGTGGAATTGTATTTACAAAAGCTGCAGCATATGAAGTTGATGAATCCTGTATTGGTAGGTTTTGGAATAAAAGATAAAGCTACATTTCAATCGGCCTGCAAATACGCCAATGGGGCCATTATTGGGAGTGCATATATAAAGGCCCTGGATAAAAATCCGGTAGTGGAAGAAACAACTAAAAAGTTTTTGGAAAGTATATTAAATTAAGAGCGGAAAACGGGATTCGAACCCGCGGCCTTCAGTTTGGGAAACTGATGCTCTGCCAACTGAGCTATTTCCGCATGAAAATAAAGTTACGATGAATCTGGTGATTATAAAATATAATGCAGGTAATATACAATCGGTTTTGTATGCCCTGGAACGCATTGGGCTGGAAGCGAAAGTTACAGATGATATAGAACAGATCAGCAGCGCCGATAAGGTAATATTTCCCGGCGTGGGCGAAGCCAGCAGTGCTATGCGGTATTTAAAAGAACGGAAGCTTGATGAAGTGATTAAAAATCTTGCGCAACCAGTGTTGGGCATTTGCCTGGGTATGCAATTGATGTGCAGGTTTTCTGAAGAAAATAATGCAGATTGCCTGCATATATTTGATGAAGATGTGAAGTTTTTTAAACAGGCAGTGCGACAGGAAATGAACAGTATTAAAATACCGCAGATAGGATGGAACAATATTTATGATCTTAAAACGGATCTGTTTTATGACGTTCCTGAAGATGGTTACACTTATTTTGTGCACAGCTATTATGCAGCTTTAGGTACACATACTATCGCCACAACCAATTATATTATTCCTTACAGCTCGGCGCTCCATAAAAATAATTTTTACGGCGTGCAGTTTCACCCCGAAAAAAGTGCGGATACGGGCGAGCAGATCCTTAAAAATTTTATTGAACGCTGCAGTTAAAATCATTCAGTATATACATCAATATGGAAATCATACCTGCCATTGATATAATAGACGGCAAATGCGTTCGCCTAACACAGGGCGATTATGCGCGGAAAAAAATTTACAATGAACACCCACTGGAAGTTGCTAAGGAATTTGAAAACGCGGGTTTGCGACGGCTGCATTTGGTTGATTTAGACGGGGCCAAAGCCGGGCAGGTAAAGAACTGGAAGGTGCTGGAGACGATTGCCGGAAAAACAGCGCTCACTATTGATTTTGGAGGAGGCATTAAAAAACAGGAGGATGTAAATATTGTTTTTAATTCGGGTGCGGCATTGGCAACGGTTGGCAGCATAGCTGTTAAAAATGAAGCCGAATTGGTAAAATGGTTTATGATTTTTGGCGCAGATAAATTTTTACTGGGCGCCGATGTAAAAGATGAAAAAATAGCCATTGGCGGCTGGCTGGAAACAACAGATATATGGATATATGATTTTATTGAAAAATATATTGGTCATGGTATAAAACAAATATTTTGTACCGATGTAAGTAAGGATGGAAAGCTCGAAGGTCCTGCAGTGGAATTGTATAAAAATATTGTTCAAAAATTTCCTGCATTGCATTTTATCGCCAGCGGCGGCGTAAGTTCTGTTGATGAT
>CAMPJQ010000446.1 GCA_946886925.1 uncultured Terrimonas sp. | reverse complement strand
CGATCTTTGGCTCGCCTGAAACAAAAGCGCCGAGAAAAGGAATAAAAAAAAGCCGCACATCTTTGTAAACAAAACCTTTCATAGCAATAAAATGTCCGGCTTCATGCAAAAGAATAATGCCGGTGAGCATGGCAAGCCATTTCAAATTATCCTGAAAAAAATAATAATATACACCTATATACAGGATGAAACTGATTATTGTTTTCACCAGGGCATGGCCCGACCGAACAAATGCTGTTTGTAGGGGTTTTTTTCTGTGTATTCCGGGCTCATCTGCTGAGGGGCCATTTGTCATTCGGATATGTTTCTTCGTATATACGTGTTAAATCAAAAAATAAGTTATTATTTTGAATAATTAATAACAAAATTTTAAGCGGTGATGTTGCCGTAAATTAATTGTATGAAAGGACGCCCTTTATCAACTATCCAGGCCGTAACATTCTTTCTCATTTTATCATTGATTTGGATACTCAGTACTGATTATCTCCTGCTCCAGGCTTTTGGAAACGATATAAGGCTTTATCATTACCTGCAAAGCTTTAAAGGTGTGGCTTTTGTGGGGTTAACAGCAATAATTATTTACCTTATTATCCGGCGGAACAGTAAATATTTTAATCAAAAATACAATACCCTTGTTTTTAACCATACTGAACTTGAAACCATTCTCGCTGAAACCGACCTGGGCATTGCACGTTTAAATAGCAAGGGACAATTCCTTTACGTAAACCCTTTTTTTTGTACCCTAACGGGTTATGCCAGTTCCGAACTAGCACAACAACACTATAGTTTAATTATAAAAGCTGAAGACAATATTGAACTGGAGTATTGGGATATGATGCTGAAGCAGGGCAAGCTTACCAGGATGAAAAATCTTGCAGGTATTACCACTAAAAGCCAGGCAAAGCTAATTTGCAATATATCTGTCAATGAAGTAAAAGACCGTACCGGTACTCCTGTTTATATTCTTATTTTGGAAAACATTACCAATAAAAGAAATGAAAAGAAAAAGCTGGAGGAAAGCCTGAAACGGTACAACATACTCAGCATGGCTACTATGGAAGGATTGTGGGATTGGAATATACTCACAGGGCAAATTTATTATAATTCAAATATCAAGCTTCTGTTTGGATATGATGATGCCGAATTGCAACAGGGGTACAGTTGGTGGAAGGCCAATATTCATCCGGAGGATGAGGAGAAAATACTGGATAAAATGAATGCAGCGCTCCAGATATCTCATGTTACAACACTCAATAATGAATACCGGTTTGCGTGTAAAGACGGGTCGTACAAAATTATAACAGACTGTTTTTCTATTTTGCGTAACAGTGAAGGAAGGGCTTTCAGGCTTATTGTATCTATGCACGACGTTACAGAACAACGCAACCTGCAACAGCAATTAGCTGAAAAAGAAATCACATACCGCAGGCAGTTAGCCCGAACTGTTATGGATACCCAGGAAAGCGAACGCAGGAAGTTGGCCGAAGAACTGCACGATAATGTAAACCAGTTGCTGGGGGTGGTAAAATTGTATATTGAACACTCCATTGTTAATGATAAAATCAGGGACGGGTTACTTAAAAAAAGCAATGAATATATTGATAAGGTAATTGAAGAGTTGAGAAATCTTTCCAAAAACCTGGCCCCACCGCTGCTTGCCGAACTGGGACTTGAACATTCGCTGATAAGTTTGGGTGAAGCTATAGAAGAAGTTCAGCCTGTTAATATCCGGGTAGACATAGAGCATCTTGATGAAGCAAGGCTTATGGAAAGCCATAAGTTGATGCTATACCGCATTGTGCAGGAACAACTGAATAACATTGTTAAACACGCACACGCGCATAATGTTACGGTGCACATAGAACAAATGGACGAAAAGGTATTGCTTGTAATTACCGATGATGGCGTTGGCGCCGATCTTGCCCTTGATAATGGACAGGGCATGGGGTTAAGAAATATCCGCAACAGAATTGAATTATACCAGGGTAAAATAAATATGGATACGGCTCCGGGGAAAGGATTTGTGCTGAACGTTGAATTTGAAATATAATCCGGCAGAACATAAAATCAATCAGCAATCCTTAAATGCTTTCCATCATTTCGCTTAATTGCAGCCAGCGCATTTCTTTTTGATCCAGTAGTTGTGAAATCTCCCCTATCCGGTTCGAAAATTGCTGTAATTGTTCGTAGGGCAGCGCATTGCTGTTGAGCTTATCCGTAATATCTTTTTTCTCTTTTTCAAGCTCTCCTATTTCTTTTTGCAGCAGTTCAAATTCTCTTTTTTCTTTGTAAGAGAGTTTCTTTTTTTCAATATTCAAATCCTGTTCCTTTACACCTGTACTCTGAAGCCCATTGCCTGTTTGCTGCAATTTGTTTCCGGCAAGCTGTAACCTGCTCTCCTCCTCCTGTTCTTTCTTCCATAACCTGTATTGGGTATAATTTCCCGGAAAGTCTTTTATTTCACCATTTCCTTCAAAAACGAATAAATGATCCGTAAGCCTGTCCATAAAATAACGGTCGTGTGAAACGATCAGCAGGCAGCCCTGGTATTCACTTAAAAAATTTTCCAGCACACCCAATGTAGGAAGGTCAAGATCGTTGGTAGGTTCATCCAATATCAAAAAATTGGGGTTCCGGAAAAGTATGGAAAGCAGCAGCAGCCTTTTCTTTTCGCCACCGCTTAACTTTGATATGAAAGTGTATTGCTGATCGGGATCAAACAAAAAAAGTTGAAGAAACTGTGCCGCGCTGAGTGATCCGCCGTTGGACAACGGAAAGTTTTCCGCTATGTTTTTTACATATTCTATTACCCTCACATCTTCTTTTATTTGAAGTCCCTGTTGCGAGTAATACCCAAAAACAATAGTTTCACCAATGTTTATTTTTCCACTGTCGGCTTTTTCGATGCCCTGTAGAATATTCAGAAAGGTAGATTTACCAGCACCGTTTTTTCCTACAATACCTATTCGTTCGCCTTTTGCAAATGTGTAATCAAATCCTTTTAGTATAACATGATTTCCATAAGCCTTGTATACTTTTTTTAGTTCTGCTACTTTACCTCCCAGTCGGCTCATTTTTACCTGTAATTGCACCTGGTTATCCTGCATCCGTTGTTTGGCTTTGGTTTCCACCGCACTGAATGCATCTATGCGGCTTTTCGATTTGGTAGTTCTGGCCTTTGGTTGCTTTCGTATCCATTCCAATTCTTTGCGGTAAAGATTTTTCGCCTTATCAATACCGGCGGCCTGCTGTTCAAGCCGCGCAGCTTTCTTTTCTATATAGTTCTCATAATTTCCTTTATATACAAATAATTCACTGCCATCCATTTCCCATATCTCGTTACATGCGGCATCTAAAAAATAACGGTCATGCGTAACCAGCAATAAGGTTACCTTCTCCTGGTTCAGGTAATGCTCTAGCCATTCCACTGTTTCAACATCCAGGTGGTTGGTAGGCTCATCCATAATAAGGAGCACATGCTTATGTTCAAAACCAATATCAATCAAGGTACGGGCAAGCGCCACCCGCTTGCGCTGACCGCCCGAAAGCGTACCCGCTTTTTGCTGAAACTGGTGTATGTTAAGTTTGCCCAGGATCTGCTTTACCTTACTGTCAAAATTCCAGGCATTCAGTTCATCCA
>CAMPJQ010000445.1 GCA_946886925.1 uncultured Terrimonas sp. | reverse complement strand
AATTTTATTGAAGATATCTGGAATCAAAATCAATTTGACAAAATTGACAATTATCTTCATCCTGCATTTTACGACCATTCCCTGCCACCCTCTTTCCCACCTGACAAGGAAGGTTTAAAACGCTGGATAACAGGCACAGGCAAAGCATTTGAACACAGAACAATCATTGAAGAAATGGTTACCGAAAAAAATAAAGTAATGCTCAAAATAAAAATGCGTTTAAAGCATATTGGAAAATGGAGAGACATAGAACCCACCGCTACCGAAGTTTTTGCAGCCGGGTACAGGTATTTAAAGCTTGCCGACAATAAAATCATTGAACATTGGGCGTTAATAGATGGCAACGCAATTGAGAACCAATTAAAAGCAGCCAATCGTGGTTGCAAAATGTAGAAGCAACAAGATAGCAGCGCATGCAACAGCAGCCTGGCAACTGATTGAGAACAAACTACAAAATAAATATGTACGAAAACTTAACACTGTAACAGCAAACAATGGAATTTTACGACCTCAATAAAAACCAGCGGCTTCAACTTGCTGATAAATCAGCACACTTAAGCTATTTTTACTTTGAAAAATACTTTTTGACTCTTAAGAAAAGAACGGGCGTTTAAACGCAGAAACCATGACAGAATTTTGGGAAGAAGCATTCAAAAACAAACAGGAAATGTGGGGATTGGCGCCTGCAAAATCTACTGTATTGACACATGACTTCTTTGTTGTAAACGGTATAAAAAACGTTCTGATTCCGGGAATTGGCTACGGACGAAATGCCAAAATTTTCAGAGACAGTGGAATGGCAGTGACGGGAATTGAAATTTCCCAAACAGCCATTGGTTTAGCTCACAAACGTTTCGGAGATAACTTAACTATTTATCACGGTTCTGTAACCGAAATGCCTTTTGACAATAATGTATATGACGGAATATATTGTTATGCATTAATTCACTTGCTTAACAAAAACGAAAGAGTAAAACTAATAAATGACTGTTATAATCAACTGGCAGAAAACGGTCTTATGGTTTTTACAACCATCACAAAAGAAGCTCAAACTTATGGTCAGGGAACTTGTATCGGCAAGGACAGGTTTGAAATGTTTGGTGGTATAAAAATGTTCTTTTTCGACAAAGAAACAATACAGGAAGAATTTGGTAAAGCAGGACTGTTTGAAATTACCGAAGTGAATGATATTTATCCATTTTATCTGATAAAGTGCAAAAAGGGCAAGACAGAAAATTAACGGAATAAACTGCCTGTACCCAGGATAGCACAAATGGGTGCGGAAAACGTTCGCCAGGTTCTTTGTCCGGCCATTGTTCCGGCGGCGGAATACTTTGGGTAAATATTACCGGAACACAAAACCAGTAAATTCAATAAAATAATGAACATGCAAACGCAAAATTTAATTAAAAAGGCATATTCGGCTTTTAATTCGAGGGACATTGACACAGCACTTTCCACATTTCACCCGGATGTGCAATGGCCAAAAGCCTTTGAGGGCGGTTACGTAAGCGGACACGATGAAATACGAAAATACTGGACAAGACAGTGGACGGAAATAAATCCCAATGTTGAACCAACCGGATTTAATGAAAGACAGAACGGAACAGTAGAAGTGACTGTTCACCAAATAGTAAAAGACTTTCAAGGCAACCTGATGTTCGACGGTGCAGTAAAGCACATTTACACTATGGAAGACGACCTATTGCGAAGAATGGATATTGAACCTGTATAAACAATAAGATGCGTAGCACTTAACTTCAGGGAAGGGAAAAAGAAGCATCATACGCATGATTCCGGGTGGATCCGGAACAAGGCTTAAAAGTTAAATATTTTAATACAGAAACATGGCACAGAAAAAGTTAAAACACGAGCAAATTCAGTACATCGAATTTCTATCAGGGGATATTGTCCGGGCAAAAGATTTTTATACAAGTTGTTTTGGCTGGAAGTTTACAGATTATGGAGCTGAATACACTGCATTTGAAGGTGATTATGTAGATGGCGGGTTCACCATTGGGGAACCTGTTAAAGGAAGCATTCTGGTCATCCTCTATTCAAAAGATATTGAATCAAGCAAAAATAAGGTGATAAGTGCAGGAGGTATTATTGTAAAAGACATTTTTGAATTTCCGGGAGGCAAACGTTTTCAGTTCACAGACCCCGATGGCTATGAGCTTGCTGTTTGGTCGGAGTAAACAGAAAATACATTGATCTTCAAAAGCGGCTCAGAACAGCGCATGACAGCGAAAGTTCTGCATCAGCCCAGGAGCAGCCGGCATTCTTTCAGCAATGCTTCTTTATTTATAGCGGCAGTGCCCACAATTTCGCATACCAATCCGCCAGCTATATTGGCTCCTTCCGCCATCAGGTGAACGTTGCGGGTAGCGGCATATACCAAAGAGGCAACCGCTATAACGGTATCGCCGGCGCCGCTTACATCGGCTATGTTGCGGATGTGCGAAGGCACAATGGTACCTTCACTCTTTTGCTTATAAAAAACACCTTTTTCGGAAAGCGTAATTAAGGAAATAGAATGATCCAGTTTTTCGGACAACGCGGCATGAATATCGTGCAGTAAATTTTCATTCACTTCAGCGGCAATAATATTCAGCCCTTCCATCGCTTCTTTTAAATTGGGTTTAAAAATGTCTACCCCTTTATAAGCGAAAAAATTTTTACGCTTGGGGTCAACCGCGGTAATGATGTGGTTGTGCCTGCACAGGTCAATTACCTTTTGTATTACCAGTTCGGTAAGTACCCCTTTGTTATAATCTTCCAGGATAATTACCTGCGGCTTTTCCTGGGCTATATAATGCTGCACCGCCAGTATCAGCCTGTTCTCATCTTCATAGCCCAAATCGCCGGTAACTTCATGATCCAGCCGCATCATTTGCTGATTACGGCCTATAACGCGGATCTTGTTGGTAGTGATCCTTTTTGAACTTTGCAATATGAAACTGGTATCAATACCCTGCTCCGTAAACATTTTTTGCAGGGCATGGCCATCATCGTCGTTACCTGTTACCGATATTACCGACGCTTTGGCGCCCAAAGAACAGATATTCAGCGCCACATTGCCCGCTCCGCCAATGCGGTATTCTTTTTTATTTACTGCCACAATGGGCACGGGTGCTTCGGGCGAAATACGGTCAACCTTACCCCACATATAGGTATCCAGCATCACATCGCCTACAATACCTACTTTAATGTTTGTAAAAGATTCAAATAAATTTGCTATATCATTCATGCGCTGCGGATTTGAGATTGTATCCCTGCGGATCCAGGTCCCAAGTTACAAGTTGCAGGGGAAATCCGTTTCAATTTTGAATTATCGTTTATTTTTTGTTGCATTTCCTTCCCATTTGAATTTTGTATCCACCATGGCGAACAGGTTTTGTTTGGTTCTTGTCATTTGTTTTTTGGTTCTTTGTATTTCTTCGGATTTCGAGCTCAAGGCTTCGGATTTAACATTTGAAATTTCTTTGGTTCTTGTAATTTGTTTTTTGGTTCTTTGTATTTCTTCGAATTTCGAATTCCCGGCTTCGAATTTGGAATTTCTCGGGTTCTTGGGTTCTTTGTATTCCTTCGGATTTCGAGCTCAAGGCTTCGGATTTAACATTTGAAATTTCTTTGGTTCT
>CAMPJQ010000444.1 GCA_946886925.1 uncultured Terrimonas sp. | reverse complement strand
TAGGTGAAGTAATCGAAGTTCCCCCAGTTATTTGCGAAATCGACAGGGAGTGAGCTTCTTGATGCCAGTATATTAAAAATGAAATGAGAATTTTTGGGAACGTCTTTCATTACTCCTGTTACTTTGTATACCTTACCATTAACATTCTCCAAAGTTTTACCAACGTAAGATTTGTTTGTGCCAAAAAATTTTATAGCTGATGATTGAGAAAGCACAACTGTGTTGGGTTCTTTCAGTGCTGTTTGTGGATTTCCTTCAATAAATGGATAAGTAAATACACGAAACACATTACTGTCAGCAAAAAATACTTTGTCTTCATACAATCTTAAACCACCATTCTTAAACATGGTTCTTCCACTGTTCACAAACCGAACGGACTCCTCTACTTCAGGATAATCTTTTGCCAAAGCGGGTCCCATTGGAAATGGCGCTATCGCCCAGCGCATGGTATCCCTGTCGGCTTCCTTTATGATGGAGTTTACACGAAATATTCTATCGGCTTTCTCATGATACCTGTCATAACTCAGCTCATCTTTAATGTAAAAGATAAGGAACAAACCAAAGGTTATTCCAATGGTAAGCCCAAGAATATTTAAGAGACTATACCATTTGTCTCTTTTAAAATTTCTCAGCGCAACGAGTAAGAGATTTTTTATCATTTGAGATTTGAGATTTAATATCTGCCGCTGCAGACAGGTTTGATATTAATCCGTTACCTGACGCTCCTTCCTGTCATACCGACCGCGGTTATTTTTACACTTGTATTATTCTGTTCGTAAACTCTTCACCGGGTTTGCCACCGCTGCTTTAATTGCCTGAAAACTCACGGTGAGCAGTGCAATTACCAGCGCCGCCAATCCTGCTATGGCAAATACCCACCAGGAAATATCAATACGGTATGCAAAGTTTTGTAACCATTTATTCATGCCCCACCAGGCAACCGGAAAAGCAATGAGCGAAGAGATCAATACCAGTTTTAAAAATTGTTTGGAGAGCATTTGTGTTACCTGTGTTACACTGGCGCCCAGCACCTTTCTAATGCCAATTTCTTTTTTGCGCTGTTCGGCTGTATAAGTTGCCAGTCCAAATAAGCCAAGGCAGGCCACAAAAATGGTAAGTATCGCAAAGATGTTCAGTATCGTACCTGTTTTTTGCTCTGCAGCATAGGTCTTGTTAAAGAGGTCATCCATAAATGCGTAAGTGAATGGCTCTTCAGTATTATAACTGTCCCAGTTTTTTTTCATTGAAGCCAGTAATCCGGGTATATCGCCGGTATTTACCCTGAAGATCAAACCGCCTTCGGGATGCAGGGTCAGGAATAAAGGACTGACCGTTTCGTGCAGGGATTTGAAGTTGAAATTTTTCACCACACCAATTACATGAAAAGGGAAATTGCTACCCTTAGTGCTGTTTTGTCGTATAACGGTTTTCCCTACAGCGGTTTCCGTTGTCCACCCCAATGCGCTCACGGCAGTTTCGTTGAGGATAATACCGGAAGAATCAGTGGTAAATTCTTTAGAAAAGTTTCTGCCATTCACCATTTTCATTTCCATTGCAGGAATGTACTGGTCATCTACATGAAAATCAACACCGTTTACGATCCGGGTAGCATCAGATTGCGGATAAGCCAGCGCATTGTTATAATTACTTGGCCCTGCGGGTTTATACCACGACATTGTTGCACTTGTAATACGCGGATCCTGCAACATTTGCTGCTTAAACGCCTGCTCGCTTGCACCTAATGCCCATGAGTTGGGAATAGTAATGATTTGATTTTTGTTGAATCCCAGGTCTTTGTTTTGTATATATTTTATTTGCTGATACACTACTATGGTTCCTATAATCAAAGCCACTGAAATGAAAAATTGAAAAACAACCAATCCACTCCGTAAGCCAAAGTTTTTATTGTTGCCGGCCGGCTTTCCTTTTAATACGGCAATTGGCTTAAAAGAGGAAAGATAGAACGCAGGATAAATTCCGGCGGCCAATCCAACAATCAGTCCGAGCATGATAAATGCCAATACAGGATTTAACCCGATGCTCAATTGCTTTCCGGAAATGTTATTAAACAAGGGAAGCGCCAGTTGCAACAATACAAACGCGATGAGCAGTGCAAAAAAAGTTATCAGCAGTGATTCGCTTAAAAATTGTTTGATGAGTTGCCACTTACCAGAGCCTGCTACTTTTCGTACACCCACTTCTTTTGCTCTTTTGGATGCACCGGCGGTAGAGAGATTGATAAAATTGATGCAGGCTACAATGAGCATAAAAAATGCAACACCGCCAAATATGTATACATATGTGGCATTTCCGCCGGGCTCAAATTCGTTTGAAGTATGGGAATGCAGGTGTATATCGGTTAAAGGTTGAAGTACAAAACCCAGCTTGTTTCCCTTTGTTCTGAATTGTTCAAGGCTTAGTCCCATGCTTTTTTGAATTTGAGGGCCCATGTATCTGGCTACCATACCTGGAAACCGTGCCTGCATTTTTTGCTGATCAGTACCCGGTTTCAGCAATAAATAGGTATGAAAGCCACCGCTCATCCATGAATCAGAATCAGCATCTCTCCAGCCTCTCATTGAAGCAAATACATCGAAGTGAAAATGCGAATGGGCCGGTATGTCTTCCATAACGCCCGTTACTTTGTAAAGCGCGGTATCCCTGTTGAGCGCAAATGTTTTACCGATCGCCTCCTGCCCGCCAAAATATTTTTTTGCCGTTGACTTTGTTATCACAACGGAGTAGGGGTTTGCCAAAGCGTTTTTTGCATCCCCTTCAATCATGGGTAAGGTAAAAATGCTGAAGACGTTCGGGTCAGCAATGGCCACACGGTCATCTTTAAAAGTTTTGTTCTCAAAGCTTATCCCGGGAGTACCGTAATCCAAAATTCTTGTTGCATCTTTTACTTCAGGGAAATCCTTTTTCATGGTTGCTGCCACCGGGGCCATCACCACGCTTTCATTTATTTTTCCGCCATTGATATCTGCCTGGAAAATTATTCTTACAATATCATTGGCGTTTTTGTGAAACCTGTCGTAGCTGAGTTCGCTTTGAACATACAACATGATGACAAAGCAGGTGGCAATACCAATAGACAGTCCAAGTATGTTTATGAAAGAAAACAACTTGTTCCTGCGGAGGTTGCGCCAGGCGGTTTTGAAGTAATTTTTGATCATACAGGCTGATTTATGATTGCTGATTTGTTGATTTCTGATTTCATTCGTTACATTTCCACGTTATCCCGCGATCTAACGTTCCTGCGTCGCGTGCCGGCCGCGGGCATCTTCAAATTAGCCTCACTCTGTGCGCAACGATTTCACGGGGTTAACCACCGCAGCTTTTATTGCCTGGAAACTTATCGTTGCAAGTGCAATAATTATTGCAACAAGTCCGCCTGCAGCAAATAGCCACCAACTGATATTGATGCGATAAGCATAATCCTGTAACCATTCGTTCATGTAATACCATGCAATAGGTGCAGCAATCGCAAAGGCAATTGCAATGAGTATGATAAATTCTTTTGAAAACAAATAAACGATGCTGCCTGCAGTAGCACCCAGTACTTTACGAATGCCAACTTCTTTTATCCGCTGCACTGCCATGAATGAGGCTAAACCATACAAGCCAAGACAGCTAAGGAATATGG
>CAMPJQ010000443.1 GCA_946886925.1 uncultured Terrimonas sp. | reverse complement strand
ATCGGCAAATATCCTGCTGCTGTCATACACTCCATCTCCATCCATATCTTCCAAAACACGGATAAAAAAGGCAGGGTTTTCCAAAACATCTTCCGTTGAAGTTGTTGTGCCGTTGGATTCCACTACAAAAAGTCGCCCTTTGTTATCAAAAGACGCGAACATTGGATACGTAACCATTCCCCGGGGAGTTGCCCGTTCAATCGTATATCCTTCCGGCACCCGCAATCCATCCGGTGGTGGCGCCTGCTTTTGTTTACAGCCAACTGGCAATACGCCAGCACTTATCAGTATTATTATCCAATACAGCCTGCGGAAAGTGGTATTGATATCGTATGCAAAAGATTGCTTTGTATTCATAATGGGTGATGGCAAAAGTTAATGGTATCAGGGAATGTAAATCTAATAAAAAATCAACTCTGGTTGGTATGGGTAAAATTAAGGGGTGCATTTCAAATTGTCGCATCGCTTTGCTTCATGTGGGTGGTGGGGACACCGCCCACGGCAGGCTGTTCCGGTTGGCGTCTCCACCAACCGGCGACAATTTGAAATGCACCCAAATTAAGCTGCATGTGTTTATTTTTAAATAGCTTTAGTATGTAAACAACAGCAGAAAGATCAAACGATCATCAATTTAACACGGCATGTTATTACCATTTCATCAATCTAAAAAGGCCGGCAACGGAAGTATTGTATTTGCCGGCGATATTGGCGCTACCAAAACCAACCTGGCCATGTATAAGGTAGAAAACGGGAAATACCATTTGTTGCACCAGGCAAAACTGGTATCCAAAGATTACAATAATATAACGGAATTAACAGAACAGTTTACCAAAGATATTCCCCAGCCTGATGCCATTTGTTTTGGCGTTGCCGGGCCGGTGCTGAACGGGCATGCAACACTATCCAACTTACAATGGGAGATAGACATAAAAGAAATTACAGCGCAGTATAAAACGGCAAACGTCCATCTTATCAATGATCTTAAGGCTACAGCATACGGTTTGGCGGTACTCGACGAAAAAGACATATCGGTTGTTCATGAAGGCAACAGCGCAATTGGAGGCAATACCGCTATTATAGCCCCAGGTACAGGTCTTGGCGAGGCTGGGCTGTATTGGGACGGTGAATATTATCATCCTTTTGCAACAGAAGGCGGCCATGCCGATTTTGCCGCCAGGAACAGTTTTGATTTTGAATTGTATGCTTACCTGCAGCAACAGTTTGATCATGTAAGCTGGGAAAGGTTGGTGTGCGGGCCAGGCATCGTAAACATTTACCAGTTTTTACGCGATGTAAAAAAGATGGAAGAGCCGGAGTGGCTGGCAGAAAAAATGGCAAATGCGGATGAAGCGGCTACAATCAGTAAAAATGCTGATCAATGCCCGATTTGCAAAGAAACGATGCGTTGTTTTATACAATACCTGGCCCATGAATCTGCCAACCTGATTTTAAAATTAAATGCTACCGGCGGACTTTTTATAGGCGGTGGCATAGCGCCGCAGAACATACAGCTTTTTGAGAAAGAAGCATTTTATTCATTATTCAGGCAAAGCGGAAGATTGAATTTTTTATTGGAAAAAGTTCCGGTAAAAATTATATTGAACAGAAAAACAGCATTGCTTGGCGCCGCTTATTATGCTGCAACGCGGTAACCTGCCGGGGTTCGTTCTTTTTTCCACAAAAATATTGAAGCCATCCTTAACCGTCTATTTTGGTTGCCGGAATTACCAATAACGGAATTGTGGTATGATACGACATTCGCCTGGTAACGCTGGGATGAAAAACCCTGTCCCACAAGCTTCTCTGGTATGTGATCATTGCCAGTATATCTATACCATTGCTTTTAATGTAATCCTGTAATGCATCTTCAAATTCATGTCCCGACAGATGAGTTGTTGCAAGCAATTGCGTATTGAGTTGCTTTTTTAATTTTCTCTCATATTCTGCCATATTCATACCATGCTCTAAAAACGCAGCAGCATCGGCAGTATCTTCATCGGTAAATACAACTACATCCAGGGTAGCTTTAAAGACTTCCAGCAGGCTGGCTATTTCCCTCAACACATTTTTATCTTCTTCGAAATGACTGGTAGCAAATAAAAGTTTTTCAGGAACTTTCCAGTTGTATTCATAAGGCACCACCATTAAGGGCACTTTGGTTTTTCCTGTAAGCCCTGCAGTTCTGCTACCCCATATCCTGTCCTGCAGTCCGTTTATTCCAAAAGTGCCCATTACCACAAGATCAATTTCCAGAGCCTCGCACATTTGCAAAATGTTATCTTCTATTGTACCTTCCCGTAGAAAAGTATCTATAATTACAGACTCTGTTTCTGCGATGCTTGTTTTAATCTGGTTTAAATTTTTATCCGCTTCTTCTGAAATGGCATTAAGCTCATCCCGCACCAGGTCTAACCGGTCACTGTAGAAACGATCTGATATATCCACAACATGCAGCAGGTTAATTTGAACCGGGTAAAGCTTAGCTGTTTGTACAACAAAATTCAATGCATTAACAGCGCATGAGGAAAAATCCGTTGGCACAAGTATATTCTTCATTTTAAATAAATATGTTTTTATTGTGCTTTATACCTTAAAAATACTTAAATATTCCGGCCTTTACGTTTACGGGTAACTGCCTATCGCATTCCACATCAAAATTTATGTCCTTTCCGGGTAAAAGATGATGGTTCCGCAACAAGCGCAAAGAATACATTGTTATATTTACAGAAAGCCTGCATTTTGAAAACCAAGACTGTTAACAATAACAGTAAAAAAATATCAGGGAAACTATCTGGTTCCCGCAAAAGCCGGGAGGCCTCTTATACTACGCACAATAAAGTAAAATTTATTCGGGGCGGTGCGCCGTATTTTAACCAGATGCTTAAAATGATTGACGGTGCGAAACATTCCATTCAGCTCCAGACCTATATTTTTGATGATGATGATACCGGAAAATTAATCGGCGAAGCGCTGAAAAATGCAGCGGGCAGGGGCGTTAGCGTATACGTGCTGCCCGATGGTTATGCCTCCAACGTAATTTCCAAATCGTTTATTAATGACCTTAAGGCAGCTGGGGTGCATTTTCGTTTTTTTGAACCTGTTATAAGGAGCAAACATTTTTATTTTGGCAGGCGTCTCCACCATAAAATCATAGTAACAGATGCGCAATTCGCTATGGTGGGGGGAATAAATATTACCGAACGGTATAATGACCGGCCTGGCTACACGGCGTGGCTCGACTTTGCCGTATTTGTTGAAGGAAAGATTGTAAAAGAGCTGTGTATGCTGTGCTGGAAAACATGGAAAGGGTTCCCGGCAAAGATAAGATCAGCACCATGTGAGGATGATCCATTGCCGGATGCACTATTGGGCAACGCTTCCACTATGGTGCGTATGCGCATTAACGATTGGGTGCGCAATAAAAAGCAGATATCGCGGAGCTATTTTGAAATGCTTCGCCACGCCCAATCACATGTGGTTATCCTCTGCAGCTATTTTTTACCCGGGAAAACATTCAGGAAAAACCTGGCATATGCCGCTAAAAGAGGAATTCGCATTAAAATTATTCTCGCCGGCTTATCGGATATAAAAACGGCAAAATATGCTGAAAGGTATATTTATGACTGGCTGTTGCGGAACAATGTAGAAA
>CAMPJQ010000442.1 GCA_946886925.1 uncultured Terrimonas sp. | reverse complement strand
TCCTTGCGCTGGTAAAAGCTTATGCCACCGTAAATGGTATACGCAATGCCCATGCGTCGTAAGGCCTCCTCAAAAGCACGGCTTTGCGCATTGGTACGGTACAGTATGGCAAAATCCTTATTGTTAAAATGATTGCGCAGCTTTTGTTCCTGTATGGTATCCGCAACAAACTTTCCTTCATCATTATCCGACATGGTACGAACCAGCCTTATTTTTTCGCCAATTACATTTTCGGTAAACAAGGTTTTTTCTATCTGTCCTTTGTTATTACTTATAATTTCATTGGCTACATTAAGGATGTTTTGGGTGCTACGGTAATTTTGCTCCAGCTTCACCACTTTTACATCATCATAATCCCTTTGAAACTGCAAAATATTTTCGATGGTAGCACCGCGAAAACTGTATATGCTTTGTGCATCATCGCCCACAACACAAACATTTTCGTGCATGGCGCCAAGCAATTTTATGATCTCGTATTGCGCCGGGTTGGTATCCTGGTATTCATCAATTAAAATGTATTTGAATTTGCGCTGGTACTTGCTTAATGCTTCAGGAAAATTTTTGAGCAGTTCATACATTTTTATCAGCAGATCATCAAAATCCATCGCTCCGTTTCTGAAACATCGTTTGGTATAAGCATCGAAAATTTTTGCGATAGCCGGGCGGTTGCTGCGCAGGTCTTCCTGCTGAATAGCATAATCGTTGGCATATTCTTCGGCATTTACCAGTGCATTTTTTGCGCTTGAAATGCGGTTATACACCGTAGCAGGCTTATAATGCTTATCGTCTAAATTCATTTCATTTACAACAGCCTTTATTACGCTTTTGGCATCATCCGTATCATAAATAGTAAAATGGTTGGGGTAACCCAAACGATGCGCCTCGCCGCGGAGAATACGTGCAAATACGCTGTGAAAAGTTCCTATATATAAATTGCGGGCTTCATTGTTACCTAATATATGCTCTATTCTTTCCTTCATCTCTTTTGCCGCCTTGTTGGTAAAGGTGAGCGCCAGAATATTAAAAGCATCCACACCGTTAGCCATCAGGTGAGCTATGCGGGTAGTAAGCACTTTGGTTTTTCCACTGCCCGCACCGGCAATGATCATCAACGGGCCGTCAATGTGCAATACGGCCTCTTTCTGCCTTTCATTCAATCCTTTTAAATACTCCTGCATGGGTGCAAGGTAAGAAAAGGATGAAAGCCGGAAAAGTTTGTGCAAAAAGCGGCAATTGAAGCAGAATGGAAACCTGCCAAAAAAAATGTGCGCGGCCAAAGCCCACGCACATTATCAGTGCATTCATAGATTGGTATAATGAATTGTGTAATTTAAATATTATGCTGCCTGCTTTTTGGCAAACAGATTTTCAAGTTTCCTGGCAATGATCATTTCTGCAGCGGGATGAATATCCGGATCCCGTGCATCCTTCAATATCGCAAAGCGATCAAGACCCTCATCCCATCCGAAAATGCAAAGTGGACTATCGTTAACGCTCACACGAAAACGTATTTGTTCCATTCCGTTTAAAAAAGATGTTGCCTTTACTATATATGGTTTGCCTTCTGCTATAATTTCAAATATTTCTGTTGCTGCTTTCATATCCGTTTTTTTTGATGATTTGATTACCCTCCTATTTGCAAGAAACAGGCCATAATCTTTTTATGCTATATAAAAAGTGCCATAAGTAACTGTTTATTAAGGCTTAGAAAAAAAATCCTATACCTTTTCACAGCCCGAAACAATAATGTATTCAGCAAAATGAACATGTGGAATCGCGGGAAAAAAAATCACCATTTTGAAAATCCGTTAACAATATCTTATAAATTCCGGTTGCAAAATGGTTGATCTTTTCTTTTGTAAATTTGCATTCTGCCTTCAACCTCCGCCATGAGGATGCACTTATGCAAGTAATGTCAACAATTGCTTCGTCTGTAACTTTAAAAATTAATGCAAATGCACAAATCTCATGCAGGTAGTAATCCTGACGTAGTATTAATAGGAGCGGGCATTATGAGCGCAACATTAGGCGTAATGCTGAAAGAACTGCAACCCGATTTAACCATACATGTAATTGAGCGGTTAGACACCGTGGCGGCAGAAAGTTCTGATGCCTGGAACAATGCCGGCACAGGACACTCGGCCTTTTGCGAATTAAATTACACGCCTCAAAAAGACGATGGAAGCATTGATTGCAGTAAAGCAATAAAAATTGCAGCCCAGTTTGTTCAAAGCAGAGAATTCTGGACTTACCTGATAGAACAGGGATATATCCGCAATCCCGGAGATTTTATCCGTTCCATTCCGCACATGAGTTTTGTGGAGGGTAAGGAAAATGTAGCTTACCTGAAAAAACGCTTTAAGGCGCTCACGCAATATGAGCTGTTTAAAGGTATGCAGTATTCGGAGGATGCCGACCAGTTGGCTGAGTGGATGCCATTGGTAATGGAAGGGCGAGACCCACTGGTAAAAGTTGCCGCTACCCGTATGGATATAGGCACGGATGTTAATTTTGGTGCTCTTACCCGCAAATTGTTCAGGTATTTATTTGATTTCCCAAGCGTAAAATTACACCTGGCGCATGAAGTAAACGACCTGAGCCAGGATGCTTCCGGACTGTGGAAGATAAAAATAAAAAACCTTACCACCGATAAAAAAAGAACAATCACCACACCATTTGTATTTATAGGCGCCGGCGGTGGCTCTCTGCCATTGTTGGAAAAATCTGATATTCCTGAAAGTAAAGGTTATGGCGGATTTCCGGTAAGCGGGCAATGGCTGATCTGCAACAATCCTGCTGTAATTGAAAGGCATCATGCAAAAGTATATGGCAAGGCGGCTGTAGGTTCACCCCCCATGAGCGTACCACATTTAGACACAAGAGTGATTGACGGAAAAAAATCATTGCTGTTTGGTCCGTATGCAGGCTTCTCTACCAAATTTCTTAAAAATGGTTCCTTGTGGGATCTTCCTTCTTCTATTAAACTAAGCAATATCAAACCGATGGTAATGGCAGGTATTCATAATCTGCCACTAACCAAATATCTTATTGAACAAGTGAGTCAATCCGGCGAAGACAGGATAGAGGCGTTGCAGGAATATTTTCCAAATGCTATAGCTGAAGATTGGGATCTGGAGATAGCAGGACAAAGAGTACAGGTAATTAAAAAAGATGAAGAGGAAGGTGGCGTACTGGAGTTTGGAACGGAAGTAGTAAATGCGGCAGACGGCAGCATAGCCGCATTATTAGGTGCATCGCCGGGTGCCTCCACAGCAGTAGCCATAATGATTGACCTTTTACACCGTTGCTTTGCCGATAAAATGAAAACAGCGGACTGGCAAAATAAAATACAAAAAATGATTCCTTCTTACAGGCAATCATTAGCTGAAAATGAAAACTTCAGCAAAGAGTCAAGAAAAAGAACCGCAGCGGCGCTTGACCTGGTGAATGAAAAGGAAACAGCAGGTAATGAAATATAAGTTTTGCATGAATATTATTGCAACGGCCCGCAATAACGGAAATAAAAATACGGCTTAAAAAACAGGGTGGTTGCCGATTGTTATTTTGACCGGCAATCATCCTGAAATTTCCTTTATATTTTAATCCTTATTCCACCGGCCATGTTAAATCCCTGTGTACTGTATCCGTA
>CAMPJQ010000441.1 GCA_946886925.1 uncultured Terrimonas sp. | reverse complement strand
GGCGCTCCCGTAAAAGTAACTGAAGCATTATCTGAATAATATAAAAATCAAATTCCCCAATGGCTGGATACCAACCGCGAATGGGCTGCTGAAGGTTTACGGGTTTTATTTTTTGCATATAAAGTTTTTGACAGGGAACCATCCAACATACAAACCAATATTGAATCGGACCTTGATTTCCTGGGCATGACTGCAATGATAGATCCGCCGAGGGAAGAAGTAATTGAAGCCATCAAACAATGTAAAACCGCGGGCATTAAATCGGTAATGATAACAGGGGATCAGCCGCTTACGGCGCATGCCATTGCGGAACGACTGCAAATGATCGGGAAAGAAGACGCAGGCGTAAAAACCGGTGCTGAATTAGAAAAGCTGACAGCAGAACAATTCAGCAATGAAATAAAAAATATAGCGGTATATGCACGGGTATCGCCCGAACAAAAATTAAACATTGTAAAAGCGCTGCAAACCAATGGTGAATTTGTGGCCATGACAGGCGATGGCGTAAATGATGCACCATCGCTGAAGCAGTCCGATATTGGCGTGGCCATGGGCATAACAGGCACAGATGTATCGAAAGAAGCCGCCGATATGATTTTGCTGGATGATAATTTCGCTACTATTGTTAAAGCAGTGAGGGAAGGCAGAAGAATTTATGAGAACATCAAAAAATTTATCGTGTATGTGCTTTCCTGCAACCTGGGTGAAATATTAACCATTTTTTTCGCTCCCATCCTGGGTTTCGCTATTCCCTTGCTCCCCATTCATATCCTTTGGATAAACCTGGTAACAGACGGTTTGCCCGGCCTCGCTCTTGTTGCAGAGCCTGCGGAAAAAGACATTATGAACCGCCCCCCACGCCCGCCCAAAGAAAATTTGTTTGCCGGCGGGTTGATACCAAGGATACTGTTTACAGGAGCCATATTGGCCATTGCCGCCATCATTGTTCAATGGTGGGTGGCAAAACAGGGCTACGATGTGCGAACACAGCAAACGGCCGTATTTACCACCTTATGTTTTGTTCAATTGGTCAATGCATTATCTGTACGATCCGTATACCATTCCATGTTCACCGGCGGCATATTTACCAACCGTGGCATGTGGGGAGCCATTATACTTACCGTTGTTTTGCAACTGCTGATTGTGTATGTCCCGTTTTTGCATCCCATCTTCAAAACAAAAACTTTGGGATGGACCATTATGAGCGATATTCTTATTGTTACACTTGCCTGTATGATTTGCATTGAACTGGTGAAATATCTTAATAAGCGAAGATTTCTTAAGAGGTAAGGGAAAACATGTATCAATTTTGACGTTCCTGCAGCATCACTTACTATGATAAAGCATCTGGGTGTAACTGGTAGTGCATTGATTAGGAATTCATTCAGCAATACTGTAACTTTAAAGGAGCAATCATTTGTTGAGCAACAGGTGGCTCAACAAACTGCCAATACCTGTTGCGTTCCAAATAAAATTCTTGCATTATGAGTGAACCCGTTACTACAATAAAACTCAATAGCAGGCAGCCCAGTGTACTCACCATTCTTAGAATTGCATTGGGTTTGATCTTATTCTGGAAGTCTTTCAATTTTATCCGCGACACTGCTATCGCTCAAACGTTGATTGAGCATACGGGAGTTGGTGTTTTTTCGGACAATGCGAAAGTGCTGGCGCTGGTAATCACCTATCTTGGCCTGTTGTGCGGCTTTTTCATATTTATAGGACTGTTTACAAGAATAGCCTCGGCTGTTCAAATTCCCGTTCTTATCGTGGCCGTATTTTTCGTTAATATTAAGAATATTGATGAAAACAAATTCGAACTTTTCCTCTCTGTTATTACATTGCTTTTGCTCATTCTCTTTGCTATAAAAGGAAGCGGAGTGTTTTCGGCCGATGAATATTTCCGCCAGGGAGCTGCGCAGGACAGGAAGGCAAAAAAAGCCCTTAATTGATTTTATAACAACGGCGACACCAGCCTCGCTGTTTTTTCAAGCAGTTGTTTCCATGCCATGGCATAATTTTTTCAGCATTTTTAATATCCTTATAAAAACGTTGGTCAGTTCACATGTTTATGTCAGCGGAACAGAAATACGGGTTTACCTGTTGCGGTATTCTTTTGGAGTTATTCCTTCAATACGTTTAAATAGTTTTATGAAGTAGTTTAGATTATTGAACCCCGACTGATAGCAGGCTTCCGAAATACTGATTGCAGAATCTACCAGAATGTTTTTAGCAAGGTTAATACGTTCCTTAAGTATATACTCAAGCGGACTAAGTCCGAAATTTTCGCGAAATGAATGAAAGAATGCAGACTGGCTCATGCAGGCTTCCCGCGCAAGTGTTTTTATATTCAGCTTTTCCGATAAATTTTTTTTGATGTAATGAATAACCGGTGCAAATCTATGGTCACGAACAGGAGCAGGAGCAGCAAGATTTTGCGTTTGTATAACGCGCAGCAATAGTATTTTAAGCGACAGATCCGCTAATGCATCCTTTGCAACGTTATCCTCCATGCTGATACTGGTAAGCTTGTTAAGGCTTTGCGCCAGCTCCCGGTTATTTCTGAAATGATATTGACTAAAATTCAGCTTCCATTCAAAGGGCGACTCTTTATTAGGATAGGTTTCGTTTAAAAAATCCAATGTCCGGTATACCATATCCCATTCCAAAACCAAAGTAATACATTGTACCGGATGTTTTGCATCTGCTTCGGGAAAATCAACTTTCATGGAAACCCCCTCAGGAAGGATAATGGTTTCTCCAGGCAAAAAGTCGAATGCTGTTTCTGAGGATAAATACATTCGCTTTTTCCCTCTCATCATACTTGAAATAACCAACCCGTTGTGAGACAATGATACGTCGCAACAGGGATGGCAGGTTTCAAAAATATTGAGTTCGCAATGTTTGAGGTTAAAAACACGACGATGTTCTACCCTGCTTTCCAGCACCGTATTGTCGCTTAGATTGATCGGATGTAACAAACAGATATGTTCCATAAAAAAAGCATTTTTGATCAAACCTTTTAAAGGAGTGCGCAGCAGTTGTTGCAAAAAGTATGGTAAGGGCTATGAATTTACAACATTAACCCTTTTATGGGGCGTCCAAACCGTTTATTTTTTTAATAACTATATAAAACAATGTTACCTGCAAACAGGAGGATAGTTCTATTTTAAAGCAGAATCGTTCACAAACCTGGAATATGAGTTCGTTAGCTTTGGAAGCCTTTCAGGCAACTAAATTCTATAGATTATGAGCATTACATTAGCAAAAGCAAAAAAAATTATTGCTGCCGCCGAAAAAAAGGCAGTGGAGATAGGACAGCCTATGAATATTGCAGTGGTGGATGCGGGGGGAAACTTAATAGCGCATGTACGCATGGATGGTGCATGGCTGGGAAGTATAGACATATCCATAAAAAAGGCTTTTACTTCAAGGGCATTCGATATTACTACAAAGGACCTGGGCGAAAATGCTCAGCCGGGTCAACAGTTTTATGGTATTCATGCCTCCAACGATGGTAAGATAATGATCTTCGCAGGCGGTATTCCGCTTAAGAAGGACGGCAAAGTCGTTGGCGCAATTGGTGTTAGCGGAGGTTCAGGCGTACAGGATCATTCTGTTGCCGAAGCAGGTGCATCGGCCTTTTAAA
>CAMPJQ010000440.1 GCA_946886925.1 uncultured Terrimonas sp. | reverse complement strand
ATTATACTGCCAGCTGGTATAATCAGAAAAGGTAGTACCAATGGAATTGGCCAATTCACTGGTATCTCTCCAGATAGAGGCTACCAAAGATGGAATGAACATCAAAGCCTGGGCAAAGATGATAGGCATAACCCCGGCAGCGTTAACCTTTAAAGGAATAAATTGTCTTTGGCCGCTGTATTGGGTAGTGCCGCCAACCTGCTTGGCATATTGAACGGGAATCCGTCTGATAGCTTGCGTAAGCATAACAGTTGCCATCACAATAAAATACAGGGCTATCAGTTCAATGATGAAAATTAAAGCACCATTCAATTGTTTGGATAAGGCTTCTGCCACCAGGGCACCTGGCAAACGGGAGATAATACCGATCATGATCAGCATGGAAATACCATTACCAATCCCTTTGTCGGTAATCTTCTCTCCCAGCCACATACAAAATACCGTTCCGGCAGTTAATACGAACATGGAGGACACAGAAAACCAGAAAGGATCGACAATGATCGCTTCGGCATTTATTGTTTGGATAAAGGCAATAGACTGAGCTGCTGTAATAGCGATGGTAAGAACCCGGGTATACTGGTTAATTTTCTTCCGGCCAGACTCTCCTTCTTTCTGGAGTTTCTGAAAATACGGAACAGCAATGGTTAATAACTGCAATACAATGGATGCAGAGATGTAAGGCATGATGCCTAAACCAAATATAGATGCATTGCTAAAAGCGCCACCTAACAAGGTATCTAACAAACCAAATATTCCTTCCGCATTGGATTGCAACTGGTTGGGATCTATACCAGGCAATACAACATATGAACCTAAACGAAATATTGCAATGAAACCTAAGGTATTCAGAATCCGAATCCTTAGGTCTTCAATTGCAAATATGTTCCTAAAAGTCGTAATTAACTTTTTCATAAAAGGAATTTATAGCGTAACGGTTTTCCCTCCTGCTTTTTCAATAGAAGCGACAGCAGATTTAGAAAAAGCATGGGCGTGAACTTCTACGGTGCTATTCAATTCGCCTCTGCCCAGGATCTTCACTTTATCGTTTTTAGATACCAGGCCATGAGACTTCAGGTAAGCGAAATCTATTGTTTGCACATTATCCTTTTCCACCAGGCTTTGCAATACATCCAGGTTTACACCGGTATATTCCAGGCGGTTTACATTTTTGAAACCAAACTTAGGCACACGTCTCTGTAATGGCATCTGGCCACCTTCGAAGCCAGCTTTGCTGCTGTAACCAGAGCGGGATTTAGCCCCTTTGTGTCCCCGGGTGGAGGTACCTCCGCGGCCGGAGCCAGTACCTCTACCAATTCTTTTTCTATTTTTTACAGAACCTTCAGCAGGTTGTAATGAACTCAGATTCATATTAACTATTTTTTACCTCTACCAGGTGTTGCACTTTTTGAACCATACCCTTAATCTGCGGTGTCTCTTCAACAGTTACAGATTTATTCACCTTTCCCAAGCCCAAAGCTTTAATAGTCAGCTTTTGTCTTTCGGGACGGTCAATGATACTTTTAACTTGTGTGATTGTGATCTGTGGCATAACCTTATCCGTTAAATACTTTCTGAAGACTGATTCCACGTTGGTTGGCTACTGCTAAAGGATCGCGCATTTGCGCCAGGGCGTCAAAAGTAGCTTTTACCACGTTGTGCGGGTTGGAAGAACCTTTGGATTTAGCTAATACGTCCTTAATTCCGGCACTTTCAAATACAGCACGCATTGCACCCCCGGCAATTACACCGGTACCGGCTGCGGCAGGCTTCACCAATACAAATCCTCCGGAATATTTTCCTTCGATTGTATGGGGCACGGTATGGTGATAAATCGGAACCTTCACCAGGTTCTTTTTTGCATCGTCAATACCTTTGGCAATGGCGTCCGTTACTTCATTGGCTTTACCTAATCCGTATCCTACCGTTCCATTGCCGTCGCCTACCACCACGATGGCAGAGAAGCTGAATCTTCTACCACCTTTTACTACTTTAGCTACACGCTTGATCGCCACAACTTTTTCTTTGAGGTCGGTCTCACTCGCTCTTACAACACGTATGTTATTTGTTGACATTATTTATTAAAATTTAAGGCCAGCTTCCCTGGCGCCTTCTGCTAATGATTTAATGCGGCCATGGTACAAATAACCAGAGCGGTCGAATACCACTTCTGAAATCCCTTGTTCCTGGGCTTTGGCAGCTAAAGCTTTACCTACAGAGGTAGAAGCGTCAATTTTACCAGCACCAGCTTCTGTTTCAGCTGAGGAAGCTGCAACTAAGGTTTTTCCAGCAGCATCATCAATTAATTGGGCATAAATATTTTTATTGCTCCGGAATACTGACAACCTGGGTCTTTCGGCCGTACCAGAGATTTTGGCTCTGATACTTCTTTTAATACGATTTCTTCTTTCTGTTTTACTTACAGCCATAACAGTTATTATTTAGATGCTGTCTTACCAGCTTTTCTTCTTACTACTTCGCCTACAAAACGAATACCTTTACCTTTGTATGGCTCTACTTTCCGCAGGGACCGGATTTTAGCTGCAACCTGACCTAGCAATTGTTTGTCGTTGCTTTCCAGGCTAATCACCGGGGCTTTCCCTTTTTCGGTTACCGCAGAAGCTTTTACTTCAGCCGGTAAAGCTAAATAGATGTTATGGGAATAACCCAAAGACAGTTCCAGCGTATTATTGTTGACCGTGGCTTTATAGCCCACCCCCACTAATTCCAGACTTTCTTTATAGCCTGTGCTCACCCCGACGACCATATTATTGATCAAAGAACGATATAAGCCATGCATGGCTTTATGGCGCTTCTGTTCGGTTGGGCGGGCAACGATCAAGGAGCCATCTTCCTGGTTGACGATGATATCGCGGTCAACCGGGGTAGATAACGTTCCTTTGGGTCCTTTTACCGTTACGGTATTATCCTGCGCCACAGTAACACTTACATCGGCAGGTAAAGAGATAGGCAATTTTCCTATACGTGACATACTCTATACTTTCTTAATAAACGTAACACAAAACTTCCCCACCTACGTTAAGCGCTTTGGCCTCTTTCTCGGTTATCACGCCTTTAGAAGTTGAAAGAATAGCAACTCCCAGCCCGTTTAATACCCGGGGAAGGTTTTCCAGGTGGGTATATTTCCGCAAACCTGGCTTGCTGATTCTCTCCAGCTTCACAATAGCAGACTGCTTTGTGCTAGGGTTATATTTTAAGGCTATTTTGATGGTTCCTTGCACTGAAGAGTCATCAAACCGATAGCTTTGAATATACCCTTTCTCATGCAGAACACGTGTTATTTCCTTTTTGATTTTACTCGCCGGGATTTCAACTATGCGGTGATTTGCCTTGATGGCATTTCTGAGCCTAGTTAGATAATCTGCTATTGGATCTGTATTCATTATGAATATTGTTTATTGGCTCTCTTTTTAAATAAAGAGCCGCAAAGATACTAATTATTTTTTATATAAAAAATTTCCGTTGATTATTACCAACTTGCCTTGGTGACGCCAGGGATCTTGCCATCCGAAGCCATCTGCCGGAAAGTAACCCGGGAGATGCCGAATTTGCGCATATACCCCCGTGGGCGGCCGGTCAGCTTGCAACGGTTGTGCAGGCGCACCGGAGAGGCATTTTTAGGTAATTTATCTAAACCCTCATAA
>CAMPJQ010000439.1 GCA_946886925.1 uncultured Terrimonas sp. | reverse complement strand
CCTGCAATAATAGACATCCGGTTGCCCCAGTAGCGGTCTGCAATATAGCCACCCAGTAAGGGCGTTAAGTAAACAAGACTGGTATAACTTCCATACAGGTTGGAAGCGAAAACCTTATCAAACAAAAGCGCTTTGGTCATAAAAAGCACTAAAATGGCCCGCATACCATAATAGTTAAAGCGCTCCCACATTTCAGTTGCAAACAAAACGTATAATCCTTTAGGGTGGCCCTTTGAAGCTGTTTGATTCATTCATCAATGGTTTTATGGATGTAATGCTTCTGATTTGCACCTCAATATAATGCTTATTTTGGGACGCCTGTTACTTAGGAGAATCCCACTTGTAAAAAAAAAGAAGTTTTAAAACAACATCGTTCTATTTTCGCAGCTCTATATTATAAGTTTATTGCTATGAATATTTTATTATTAGGATCCGGCGGACGCGAACATGCTTTTGCCTGGAAAATGAGTCAGAGCAGCCGGTGCACAAAATTATTTATCGCCCCGGGTAATGCAGGCACCAGCCTTTGTGGTACCAATGTGGAACTGGCAGTCACAGATTTTGATGGAATAAAACAATTTTGCATTGATCATACTATTGAAATGGTAGTAGTAGGCCCGGAGGAACCCTTAGTGAAGGGCATTTATGATTATTTTAAAAATGATCCTGATATTCAGCATATTTCTGTAATAGGACCGTCAAAAGCAGGCGCAAATTTAGAAGGCAGCAAAGCCTTCGCCAAAGCATTTATGCAACGGCATAAAATTCCTTCTGCCGCTTACAGGGAATTTAATGCAGATAATTATGAAGAGGGCATAGCCTACCTGCAATCACATGCCACGCCAATTGTATTAAAGGCCGATGGACTTGCGGCGGGAAAAGGTGTGATCATTTGCCAGAATCATGTAGAAGCCATGGCTGAGTTTGAACTGATGATACAGCAGGCTAAATTTGGGGATGCCAGTAAAAAGGTAGTAGTTGAGGATTTTCTTTCCGGAATAGAATTAAGCGTATTTGTATTAACAGACGGAGAACATTATGCATTACTGCCGGAAGCCAAAGATTACAAACGGATTGATGAGGGAGACAAAGGACTCAACACCGGTGGCATGGGCGCTATTAGTCCTGTACCTTTTGCCACGGAAACATTTATGCAAAAAATAATCAGTACCATCATTGATCCTACGATCAGCGGGTTAAGGAAAGAGGAGATTGAATATACCGGATTTATCTTTTTTGGGATAATAAAGGTAGGAGACGACCCCTACGTTATTGAATATAACTGCCGCATGGGCGATCCCGAAACGGAGGCGGTGCTACCAAGGTTAAAAAATGACCTGGTAGAATTGTTTGAGGCTACAGCCGCAAAAAAACTGCATAAAATAAAACTGGAAACAGATAACAGGCAAACGGCAACGATAGTGGCTGTAAGCGGGGGTTACCCGGGTGAATATGAAAAAGGCCTGCTCATTGATGGGCTGGATTTACTCCAGGAAGATGATGCTATTGTATTTCATGCCGGCACCAAACAGGAAGAAGATAAAACAGTTACCAACGGGGGAAGAGTATTGGCTGTAACCTCTTTTGGACATACTTTGCAAAAAGCTGTTGAAAAATCAAGAGCTATCCTTGATATTGTTGAATTCGACGGCATGCATTTCCGTTCGGATATAGGATACGAATTCTATTAAGCCGCAATAGCCCGCTGCCAATTGCGTACATAAACAGCCACGGGCAACAATCACACCCGGGAAAATAGCAATCATTAAGCGGCAGCCCGCAGATATAAAAAAAAATTATTTCCCTCAAAGTCAATAAAAATCAAGGTTTTGCCGTTGTATTTCAAATTATTTACAACAACTTTGCAAACATTATTTTAGAACCACATTTCTCCAATATCAATTATGGGTCTTTTCAACTGGTTTACACAGGAAATTGCTATAGATCTGGGAACGGCTAATACCCTTATTATTCATAACGATGAGATAGTAGTAAATGAACCTTCTATTATAGCATTAGACAGGAATAATCCTAAAAATGTACTTGCGGTGGGCAAAAAGGCATTAATGATGCACGAAAAAACCCATGAAAGTATACGCACAATACGTCCCTTAAAAGATGGGGTGATAGCCGATTTTAACGCGGCCGAACTAATGATAAGGGAGCTGATCAAAATGATCTATCCCAAAAAACCCCTGTTTCCCCCAAGCTGGCGGATGATGATCTGTATTCCTTCGAGCATTACGGAAGTAGAAAAACGTGCGGTAAGAGACAGCTCCGAACAGGCAGGCGCCAAAGAAGTATATTTATTGCATGAGCCCATGGCTGCGGCCCTGGGAATTGGTATAGATGTAGAAGAACCTGTAGGGAATATGATTGTAGATATTGGTGGTGGAACTACAGGAATTACGGTTATTGCACTCGCAGGCATTGTTTGCGATCAGTCTATCCGTATTGCCGGCGATGAATTTACTGCCGATATTATGGAAGCGCTGCGTCGTTACCACAGTTTGCTGATTGGAGAAAGAACGTCAGAACAGATAAAAATACAGATAGGAGCGGCAATGAAAGACTTAGACAATCCTCCTGATGACCTTCCGGTTAACGGGCGCGACCTGGTAACGGGCATACCCAAGCAAATTATGGTAAGCTATCAGGAGGTTGCAGAAGCTTTGGATAAAAGTATTTTCAAAATTGAAGAAGCTATTCTTAAAGCATTGGAAACCACTCCTCCTGAACTGGCTTCCGACATTTACCGCAGGGGAATTTACATTACAGGTGGCGGTGCACTCCTTCGCGGTTTAGATAAAAGATTAAGCCAAAAAATTAAACTACCCGTACATGTGGCTGACGATCCTCTAAAGAGCGTGGTACGAGGAACAGGAATTGCGCTTAAAAATTATCAACGCTATCCTTTTGTAATGAGATAATAACACTATTGCTGATTCTACATCCCCTGCTAAAGCATTTTTACCGGCAGTATTCAAACTGTAGAATTGTAAAAACACAATCAAGTGCGAAATGTTTTTCTTTTTGTCAGGCGCTATTTTAATTTCCTCATCTTTATTATAATGCAGGCGGTTGCCCTGTATATGCTGTTTCATTATAACAGGTTTCATGAAGCGGCATTTATGGGTGTTGCAAGCGAAGTAACCGGCAAAATAAGCAAACAATACAACACCGTTGAGTACTATTTTCAATTGCAAAAGACCAATGCATTGCTCATTGAAGAAAATCAAAAGCTTCGTAATTTATTAAAGGAGGATTTTCTTCCGGCAGACACTACCACCAAAATAGTAGTGGATTCTATAAAAGTAGATTCGCTTGAACAATACCGGCGTTATTTGTATTTCCCGGCCAAAGTCATCAATAATTCGGTTACTTCACAAACCAATTATTTAACGATAAGCCGGGGAACCAACCAGGGAATCGTTAAAGACATGGCTGTAATTAGCCCCGCTGGCGTTGTTGGAACCGTAGTAAATGTAAGCCCGAATATGGCTACGGTAATGAGCCTCTTGCACAGGCAAAGCCGGATAAGTGCCAGTTTATTAAAAACAGGTGAAACGGGCAGCGTGGAATGGGATGGCAAAAACCCCCAGCTTCTTACATTCAGAAATATTCCCAAATCGGCACAGGCAAAAAAAGGCGATACTGTTGTAACC
>CAMPJQ010000438.1 GCA_946886925.1 uncultured Terrimonas sp. | reverse complement strand
AGGGTATCAATATGCATATAATCCCTTTTTCGCGGGATTTTTACAACACTTATTTAGCTTACGAGTTCTTTCTTAAATAAGATAGTAATTACCTGATGGGCGGCTTCCATGCTGGTGCGTTCGCTAACGCCTACCAGCAGGTGATCAGGACTTACCACCATTACGTCACCGCCTTCAAGTGTTACTTTTTTATCTTCGCCGTCACGCGGCATTAAAAAGTGGCGATGGGTATCTTCGAGTTCAATAATATTGTGCTGGTAGTCCGAAAACAGCGGGTGGTTGTAAAATATATATTTTGCAAGCAGTGCCTCCCTAATCCGGGCTTTTTTTGCCGGCTTGTTCAGCAGTATGTGATCTTTGATCACAATGCCAATATCTCTTGTAAAAATAAAATTCGGAATAGGCGGGAAGATCATGGTTTTATCGGGCAGGCTTCCTGTAATGAATACTTTAGCCAATATTGCCGGTTCCAGTTGAGCCAGCGCTTTTTGCATGAGATAAGAACAATTTTCGATGGCACATACGGATGCAGATAATTTTTCTTTAATGACGGTGTTATCCAGTATATCAGCGAGCAGGTTTTGTAGTTCCACCACTTTGTCTGATCGGAAGAAATCCGGGTGTTCGGGCTTGTAAAATTTCCTGTTGTTTTCCGGATCATCTGCCTGGGTTAGTTTTCCTTTAATTTTTGCAGGATCAAGAAAGTATAAAAGCAATTTTGTATAGTAATCATATTCCTTACGCCGGATGGAACCCAAATGAACAATATCTTCAAAAAGCCAGTCCTGTGCTTTGGAAGGCACAACCTTTCCCAGGCCGCTATCAGGCGTATGCACCAGCACGCTTCGCAAAGTTCCTATCTCAGAAGTGATATGAAGTTGGTGAGAATGATTCATGCCCATAAATGAATATAAATGTAAGTTTTTTAAGCGGCGTGCAAAAGAATGGGGCAAGTGTATATTTGCTATTAAGCGGCCTTCCCCCATATTTAATGCATTTTAAACTCCGGGGAATAATATTTGTCTTATTTATCAAATGTAACAAACAGCTATATTACTTCGTTAACTTAAAAATCATGTTATGAAAAGATTGTTTTTACTTTCGGCACTGGCACTTTTAATTTTTTCTTCCTGCAGGAAGGAGGTTACCGAAGTGCAAAAGGTAGACCAGGCATTTTCGGCAGTATATGATATTGCTCCCGCCGATTGGACCACTACGAATGGCGGGGAGAGTTATTCTGCCGAACTGGATATTCCTGAACTGGATAATGTTGTTTACCAGGACGGGGCGGTATTGGTGTATCTTTCGTTTTCCGGTACTTCTTATTATGAAGCGCTTCCGCAGGTGTTTGATGGCATTACTTATGGCTCTATTCACGGCGAAGGGTATATCAGCATTGATATGAGCGCATTATCAGGTGATCCAATCAATCCTCCCGGACAAACCGTTTCAGCGAAAGTTGTTCTGATTGATGCAACGAGATTGGCCTTACACAAGGATGTAGATCTGAAAAACCTCCAGTCGGTGCAGAAAGCCTTCAATATCCATTAATTTCTGCTATTTTGTTTTTTGTTCTGGATTTGCGCTGTACCTTTGCAAAAAATTTTAAATATCATGAAAATTATTAAGTATGTATTGATTGCCGGCGTGGTTAGCCTGGCTGCATGCGGTGGAGGAGATGAATCTTCAAAAACATCTGAACAACCGGCTGCTGAAGAACAAAAAGCTGAAACACCTGCTGCAACACCAGCAGCTGAGGGTGTAGTGCTTGACATTACCGGGAACGATGTAATGAAGTTTGATAAAACAGAGCTCAGGGCTAAAGCCGGTCAAAAAGTTACCCTTACCCTTCATCATTCTGGTAAACTGGCCAAAGAGGCAATGGGGCATAATATTGTAATCTTAAAACCCGGTACGGATATCGCTGCATTTGCTGCAAAAGCTGTTGATGCAAAAGCAAATGATTATTTCCCCGAATCAGAAGCGGCAAATGTAATTGCCCATACAAAAATCATTGGCGGTGGCGAAAGTGTTACCATTGAGTTCACTGCTCCTGCTGCGGGTACTTATCCTTTTATCTGTAGCTTTCCCGGACATTATGGTTTTATGAAAGGCGATTTCATTGTAGAATAATTTTTGAAATGAATTTATAATCCGGTATTCGGGTTGCACAAACCCACTGTATATGCAGTGGGTTTTGTTTTTTAAATCTGTGTTGCAGCAGAACTTATTTTTGCTTATCGCATGCTTCCGTCTTACTTGCCTAAATGGTTTACTTCCGCTTTTCACGTATTTTTGACAATAGTTTAACCAGCGGAATGGTTATCTGTAATTCAGGTTCAATATGTCACATAAAGATTTTCCCTATTCAGGTTTTAGTTCATTAGCCATACATGCCGGGCATCAGCAGGATCCGAACTATGCTCATCTTACGCCGGTATACGCTACTTCTACTTTTGTATACGATGATGCAGAACAGGGCATGCGCCGTTTCAGCGGAAAAGAACAGGGCTATATATATACCCGCTGGGGCAATCCTACTTTTCATGAAGCCGAAGAAAAGATCGCCGCAATGGAATCTTTTGGCGTTACAGATGAGCATGGCGATCCACTGATCTTAAAAGCGTATTTACAGGCTTCGGGGATGGCAGCCATTAGCACCTTAATGATGAGTACTTTAAAGTCCGGCGATAAAATTTTATCGCATTATTCCCTTTACGGAGGCACACAGGAGCAGATGAATACCCTGTTGCCCGCATTTGGTGTAGATGCAGTAATTGCCGACCTGCGTGATCTTACTCTTGCAGAGGATATGCTGAAGAAGCATCCGGCAATTAAAATGATTTATATTGAAACGCCGGCCAATCCTACCATTCAATGTGTAGATATTGAAGCATTAACCAAACTGGGCAAACAATACGGGAAGGTCATTGCCTGCGACAATACTTTTGCTACGCCATACCTTCAACAACCCTTTAAGTATGGCGTTGATTTTGTGATCCATTCTACTACTAAATTTCTTAACGGTCATGGCACTGCCATTGGTGGCGTATTTATGAGCAGGGATATTTCCTTTATGAAGGGTAAGGCGTATAAAGTGTATAAAGCTTTGGGCGGCAACAGTAGCCCCTTTGATGCTTTTTTGCTGGTGAACGGCATGAAAACCTTAGAAGTGAGGATGGAAAGGCATTGCAGCAATGCCGAAAAGGTGGCAGCGCTGCTGAATACACATAAAGCGGTGTCCTCAGTAAATTATAACGGGCTGGCCTCACATCCCGATCATGCGGTGGCTAAAAAACAAATGCGGCATCCCGGCGCTATGATGAGTTTCGAACTGAAAGGTGGTTTACAGTCAGGCATAAACTTCATGAATAAATTACAGTTGTGCACCCGAACAGTATCGCTTGGTACCTGTGATACCTTGTTATCGCACCCGGCTTCTATGACCCATTACAGTGTACCTAAAGAACAAAGAGCACGGTATGGCATAACCGATGGCCTGATACGTATGAGCGTGGGCATGGAAAATATTGAAGATATCCTCAGCGACCTGGAGCAGGCTTTGAAATGATTTTCTTTTGTATTTATTTTTGAGCGTATCGTAATTTATTTGTTACAAAACATACTGTTATGAAAAGACTGATCCCTCTTTCCTTCATACTGCTTTTTTCTGTATTTGCTACAGCGCAAAGAAGTAAAATACAACC
>CAMPJQ010000437.1 GCA_946886925.1 uncultured Terrimonas sp. | reverse complement strand
GCAAAAGCATGTGCATCGTCATGGGCAATACGTAAAAGCAATTCTCTTTCATTATGTAAATAAGCAGTCAGCAATCTGTTGGCAATTTTGGGGTGATGGGAAAAAACATTGCTGTAATCCTGTACAATATTAACAAACAATACATTGCTTTAGTTAGATTTTATTTTTTCTGTTTGTTTCGCAAATATATCAGCCCAATGTTAATACAGTATTATTTAGCAAAGAAAATATATAACAGGCAGATGTCACACAAATAAGCCCCATTCATCTTCATATTCATCTTTTCTAAATGTGGCTACCCATGTTTTAAACAGCTCGCGGAAGATATCCATTTCCCGCTCAATAGCAGCAGCATATTCTTCTTCCCCGGCGCCCACCATTGCAGTAAAATTAACCTGCTCCATCAATTCGCGGCAGTTATTGCGAATGATGGAAGCGTTTTCCATTTTCGATACATACTCATCAATACCTGCAGCTCCTATAATTTTAGGTGCTACAATAAACAGGTTTTGCCAGATGAGTTCTTTATTTTTTTCGGCGTGATCGTATTCTTTTGAATCCTGCAGGGTTTCACAATAGGATTCAACAAGCAAAAAAATATCTCTCCATTTATTATATAAATTTTTTGCCGCTTCAAGCTGGGCAGCCATTTTCCACTCCTCTCCTTCATACCGGCGTTGCAGCATGCGGTGATCGTCCCATTCGGGTAAACTATGCATGTCGGTAATATCCATATACCACTATTACTGAAGTTAGATCATTTGATCACTGATGCCGTAAATCAGAAAATCAAAAATACTATAGAAATATCCGCGCTACCTCTTTCCAGTTATTGATTCTCTCGTATCCTGTTTCTTCGGTATTGTGCGCTGCACTGTATAAATAGGACTTGCCTTTAAAATGAACGAGATTGCGTGTATGATCGTCAATCATGTAATCGCCGTCAATCATTCGTTTATCGCCGCAAAATACCACTTGCCGCCAGGTTAAAAATGGCAGGTGTTCATTCAGCCAGTCTAATTTATCATTTAACGAATTGGGGAATTCCATTGCTGCCGATACAATAAATACCTCGTATCGTTCATTCAATTGTTTTATCACTTCCACACATCCGTTCATTACAGGTAAGTTTCTAAAAAATCCACGGCTGTATAGTCTTTCACGTATGATCGTTTTATGCTGCTCGGGAAAACCCAGTTGCCAGGATCCTTTCATTTTAGCATAATCCACTTCCAGACGATATTCCTTTTTATACCATGTAACCATTGCACCCATCGTATCGCACATCACTTCATCCATATCAATAATTATTCTTTCCATATTTATGTTGCTATAAGATACAAATTTAGTGTTAAGCCCGAAGCCATAAATCCTAAATTCGAAGGAAACGCATGGATCCCTCTTACTTTTCACTTTTCACTTCTCTTTTCTCACCTCTCACTTTCACATTCTCCCATCCCATCAGCTTGTATGATTGAGTTCTTCTTTCAAAAATATGCCGGTATAGCTTTCGCCGCATTGGACCAATGCTTCCGGTGTTCCTTCAAACAATATCCGCCCACCTCCGTTGCCGCCTTCGGGACCAAGATCAATAATATGATCGGCAACTTTAATTACATCAAGATTATGTTCAATAACCAGCACCGTATTACCCCTGTCAACCAGCTTATTCAATACAATAAGCAGATGCTGAATATCTTCAAAATGCAATCCTGTGGTGGGCTCATCTAAAATGTAAAATGTTTTACCGGTATCTCTTTTCGCCAGTTCGGTTGAAAGCTTAACCCTTTGCGCCTCGCCACCACTGAGCGTAACCGCATTTTGGCCTAAAGTTATATAACCGAGCCCTACCTCCTGCAACACTTTTATTTTACGGTACAGGTAAGGAACGTTCTGAAAAAATTCCACCGCTTCATCTACGGTCATATCCAATACATCACTGATGGATTTGCCTTTATAGCGTATTTCCAGCGTTTCCCTGTTGTACCGCTTACCCTGGCATTTTTCACATGGCACATATACATCCGGTAAAAAATTCATTTCAATTACGCGCATACCGCCGCCTTCGCACACATCGCATCTGCCGCTTTTTACATTAAAGGAAAAACGCCCTGGATTGTAACCCCGTATTTTGGCTTCGGGCACTGAAGCGAACAACTGGCGGATCTCGGTAAAAAACCCGCAGTAGGTAGCCGGGTTGCTCCGCGGCGTTCTGCCTATAGGCGACTGGTCAATTTCAATTACTTTGTCAATATGCTCCAGTCCTTTTACAGAGGTATACTGGAGTGGCTGCATTCTTGAACCATAGGCATGCTTACTTAGAATCGGATATAAAGTTTCATTGATAAGCGTTGATTTTCCACTACCGCTTACGCCTGTTACCACAATAAATTTTGCCAGCGGAAACTTTACATTCACGTTTTGCAGGTTATTGCCGTTGGCGCCTTTTAACTCCAGTGTTTTTCCGTTTCCCCGGCGGCGTTCCTCCGGAATTTTAATATGCCGGTGGCCATTAAGATAGGAAGAGGTTAAGGTATCTAATTTCAGTAATGCTGAGGGTATACCCTGTGCAACTATTTTTCCTCCATGAAAACCTGCCCGGGGACCTATATCCACCAGGTAATCCGCTGCCAGCATAATGTCTTTATCGTGCTCCACCACCAGTACACTGTTACCAATATCGCGGAGGTTTTTTAAGGCAACGATCAGCCGGTGATTATCGCGCTGGTGCAATCCGATAGAAGGTTCATCCAATATATAGGTGATGCCCTGCAACTGCGACCCGATTTGTGTAGCCAGCCTGATCCGTTGCGATTCGCCCCCGCTCAGTGTGCGTGAAGGACGGCTGAGCGTAAGATAAGTGAGACCTACATCCAATAAAAAACCCAACCTTTCCCTTATTTCCTTTACCACATCCTTGGCAATGGCATTTTGTTTATTGGATAATCTTTCTTCTATTCCTTCAAACCATTGCACCAAAGCATCCAGGTTGAATTCACACAATTCCGCAATATTTTTATCATCAACCCTGAACCAAAGACTTTCTTTTTTAAGTCGGGCGCCATTGCAGGCATCACAGGTTTTCAACTCCATGAACTTTTCCGCCCACTGCTGTATGCTTTCACTGGTGCTGCCGGTAAACCATCTTTTCAACTGGTTAACAATACCTTCAAATGTTGTCGCGTATACCTGCCCGTTACCATTGGTATCATCAAAATTCAGGTTCATTTCTACAGGGCCGGTTTCGTCTCCGTACAGCAGCAGGTTCATTGCTTTCTCCGGCAGATCTTTTATCGGTTTGTCGAGGCTGAATTTATTTTTTTTAGCGAGTTGCTGCACCTGTTTAAAAATAAAGGCCTCCCTTTCTTCGCCCAAAGGAGCAATAGCGCCTTCATTAATACTACGGTTATGATCAGGTATCACTTCATTCATATTTACCTGGTATACCGAACCCAATCCTTTACATACCGGGCATGCCCCGTATGGTGAATTAAAAGAAAAACTATTGGGTGATGGTTCTTCATAAGAAATGCCCGTGTCTTCGCACATCAGCATTTTAGAATACGAGGCTTCAGGCGTTGATGTTTTTGATGAGCCTGCATCACCAACGGGACTTACAAACAGGAGGTCTTTTCCCAAACGCAGTGCCTGCTGTACACTCTGGCTGATGCGTACCTTAAATTCATCATCGACTTTCAGCCGGTCAATAAC
>CAMPJQ010000436.1 GCA_946886925.1 uncultured Terrimonas sp. | reverse complement strand
ACGATGGTAGTTCCCGCTTCCCGAAAAACGACCGCTGGGGGTTCTTCCCTTCTGCCTCTGCGGGATGGGTGGCATCAGAAGAAGCTTTCTTTAGGCCCATAAAAAATGCCCTTGGATTAGATTTCCTGAAGTTCAGAGCATCCTATGGCTCTTTGGGCAATCAAACTAATCTAAGCGAGTATGGCTATATTCCTTTCATGAGCACTACCCAGCAAATTAACCAGATACTCGGAACGGAAAGGCCTTCTACGGTAAACCCACCTGGTGCCGTGTCACCCAGTTATACCTGGGAAAAAGTCAGTACCCTTAACTTCGGCGCCGACCTGCTGTTTTTTAACAATCGCTTGGAGGTCAATTTAGACAAATACACAAGAGAGGTGGAAGGCATGTTGGTAGCTGGCAAAACCTTGCCGAATGTATTTGGGACGGGGGAGCCTAAAATAAATGCCGGTGATATGGAAACCAAGGGGTATGAAGTAAAGGTGTCCTGGAGAGACCAGGGCCAACTGGCGGGATCGGGCTTTTTCTATAACGTTACGGTAGCGCTTGCTGACAGCCGTGCCTGGATTACCCGTTTTGACAATCCAACCAAATCTCTGAATAACTATTACGAGGGCATGGAGCTGGGCGAGATTTGGGGGCTTGATACAGAGGGCTTCTTCCAAAGCCAGGACGAAATAGATGCCAAGGATTATTCAGGAGTAGGTACCGATGACCAGGGTTATCAATTTTATGTAGGCGATATTAAATACACCGACAGGAATAAAGACGATAAATTAAACTTTGGTAAACGGACCCTTGATGAACCGGGTGATTATTATAAAATTGGCAATAACAGAGCCAAGCTGCCTTACAGCATCGATCTCAGCGGCGGATGGAAAGGATTTGACCTGCGCATATTTATGCAAGGGGTGGGAAAGAGAGACTGGTATGCCAGCGGCAGCAACATATATTTCTGGGGCATTTATGCACAGCCCTGGACCAATGTTACCAAGCAGAACCTGGACCACTGGACGCCAGAGAACCCCAATGCTTATTTCCCCAGAGTAAAAGCGTATTCAGCAGAAGATACAGGCGCAGAACTCGGCATTCCCAATACCAGATACCTGCAGGATGCCAGCTATCTCAGGTGTAAAAACCTTACTATGGGCTATACCCTTCCAAAAAAACTGCTGCAAAAAGCTGGGCTGAAACAGGTAAGGTTTTATGCAAGTGCCGAGAACCTATTTGAGTTTTCTCACCTCGAAGTCAAACTCGATCCGGAAGGTTTGAATGGGGATATTTATCCCTTCCAACGCACCTATTCTTTTGGTTTGAACCTTGGCTTTTAATCCACCTAATCGTTGAAGTGATGAAATATATAAAATTCATATTATCGCTGGTTTCCATTGTGCTGATTACCAGTTGTGAGAAAGATTTTCTACAGAAAGACCCACGTACTGAAATTACCAGTGCCGAGTTTTTCAAAAGTGCCGCAGATCTCGAGACCTACACCAATGGTTTTTACTATATGATCGGCGCCAATTATGATGATGTTTTTTCAGATAACATCTCTGTATCCACAGGAGGTGCTGAAGTGGACAACCTGATCAGAGGCAACATATCGCCGGACAATGTAGGCGGATGGAATAACTGGGGAAACCTGCGCCGCATTAATTTTATGCTGGCAAACGTAGATAAAACACAAGGCGACCCGGCTTCCATTAACCACTATATTGGTATTGCCCGTTTTTTCCGCGGCCTGTTTTATTTTAACATGGTAAAAAGATATGGCGATGTTCCCTGGTATTCAAAAGTGCTGGAAACTAACGATGAAGCGTTTCTATATAAAGCAAAAGATCCACGCACGGTAGTGGTTGACTCTATTATGCGTGACCTGGAATTTGCCGCAGCCCATGTAAGTGCCTCCATGAACGGGGGAACCAATACCCGGGTAACCAAATGGACGGCGCTGACCTTGCTGGCTAGGGTCGCCTTGTATGAAGGCACGTTCAGGAAATACCATACAGAACTGAACCTGCAAAATACAGCCGATGCCTTTTTACAGAAAGCCGTTTCTGCATCCGAAACGATTATGAAAACAGGCAGCTTTGCCATCACCGGTTCCGGAGCAGCTGGTTATAGAGCGCTCTTTAGCAGCAATAATCTTGCTGGCAATAAGGAAATTATTTTTCTGCAGAAGAATGATGCTAAACTGAACGTAGCCAATAACAGCCATGTGGTATTAGACTGGCAATGGGCCTTGAGCCGCAGCCTGGCCGATGCATTTTTGATGAAAGATGGAACGCCGTTTACCTCACAGCCGGATTATGACAAAAAGGCATTCGCACAAATGTTTGACAACCGTGATCCCCGTATGGCTGAAACCATTATGCCGCCTGGCTTTTCCACTATACCCGGGGGAGTGCCATACCTGATTAAGCCCGATTTCGGTGGGCTGTTGCAGGTGAAATTTTATCCCCGTGATCCGGCCCTTAGAGGCGGCTGGGTTTTGAATTATACCGATCTGCCGATTTTCCGGTATGCTGAAGTATTGTTGAGCAATGCCGAAGCCAAGGCAGAATTAGGAACCCTTACACAAGCTGATTTGGATAAAACCATCAATCTCCTGCGCAGGAGAGTGAATATGCCTGATTTAGTTATGATGACCGCTAATGCTAATCCCGACCCGGCACTGGCTGCCAGGTATCCGGCAGTTAGCGGAAATAACAGAGGCGTCTTGCTGGAAATACGCAGAGAACGCCGCGTAGAAATGGCTTGTGAGGGCTTGCGCTGGAGTGATTTGCTTCGCTGGAAGGCCGGTACATTGTTATCACAACCCTCGCAGGGTATGTATGTGCCTGCCTTGGGAGGATTGGACGTTAGCGGTGACGGAAATCCGGATATAGCCATATGGCAGAATAACCAATCCGTACAACCGGTTCCTGAACTTCCCGCTGGTGCACCTAAATATTATTTGGAGGGAAGCAGTTATTATCTGTCAGAAGGCACATCAGGGTTTATTATGTTTAAGAAAGACCAGACACAGCCCCGCAATTTTATAGAACCTAAGTATTACTACTTCCCGACACCATTGCAGCAAACAATACTAAATCCACAATTGACACAGCCAAGCGGATGGTAATAAAAAGGCTGTAGAGAGTTTCTCTTATGGTAGCTTAAATAGGGTTCCGCCCCGGCGGAACCCCTATTTACTATTGATAAGATGATTTTCTTGCCTTGCGCTATACCGACGGTGAAAAAGTTCAACCGGCTATTCCCCTGAATTCAAGAAAAACAAAATGAAACGAAGAGAACTTCTTAAAAATATAGGACTAACAGCAGGAGCATTGGTATTGGGCGGTGCTGAATCTATGGCATCTGCTCCTGAACGATCAGCCGCCAAACGCAAAAGCGTGTTGCGTATAGCCCATATCACGGATATACATATACGTCCTGAATGGAACGCACCCAACCGTTTTCGTAAATGTATAACTGAAATTAAGAAACATAAGGTAGACTTTTTTCTCAATGGAGGTGATACCATTTATGCTGCCGATTACAGCCATATTACCAGAGAAGGAGTAAATGAGCAATGGGCTATCTGGAAACAATTGCGCAACGAATTTAATGAATACGAAATGCACAGCTGCCTCGGCAATCATGATATGTGGTGGGCAGCGCCGGATAAGCAGGATGTTATGTATGGCAAAGAGTATGTAGTCAAACAAT
>CAMPJQ010000435.1 GCA_946886925.1 uncultured Terrimonas sp. | reverse complement strand
ATACAGCGCTTTATAACGCACTATGGCTCCTGTAAACGGAACCGTATACCCTATTATTAATAACCCGGAGAGCGAAACCATGATAAGAAACAGGCAAAATGGTTGCAATAACTGGCGGAGCATATGCTTTGCCGACGATAAAACGGCAACAATTATAATCGATGCGATTAAAACGATCTCGACAAAAGCCATTAAATGAAAAGGGCTTTTAATTTCTGTTATATAGGGCCTCAAAAAAACATGGTTAGCCGCTTGCGGCAATACTTCTGTATAGCTTCTGACAGTCGGCTTTAAAGGAGTTAGAGATAAAACAGTATTAGCCTCCAGCATTAAAAACTGGTGCTGCTTTTCTGCAAGTTTAAGCGGCAAATTAAATTTTGAAGGGAAGCTTACGGAAAGAAAAAAGAATACAATGCAAACACTATAAATTATAACATAGGCCAGGTAAGGCCTGACTGGCACTATTTTCACAGAAATCCACCAGGCAGCTACAGCAGGCAGCAGCATAAGCGCGTTGATATTGCGTAATAGAAAAATGAGTGCAAAGCTGAGAGCACCAATTACCAATTGCCCTGCTGTTCGTTTTACTGTAATACAATAGTGTACCGCATAAATCAATGTACCCGTAAAGAATACGATTAAACCATCTTTGTCTATACCGCTGTTCCAGAAAAGGCAGGAAGGAAGAAAAAAAACAATACAAAATAGCAATAAGCCGTTTTTTTGAATCTGTTTTTTGGCAACAATATAAATAAGGTAAAGTCCCCAAAAAGATAAAGCGTTAAAAAAAATAACATCAATATAGTAGTTGCCTCCGCTGAATACATTAAAAACGGCGAGTAGTTTAATTAATAAGTTTTCACCGGTATTGCTCCAGAAGGCATCATCTGCAGTAGAAAAAAAATCGGTGAAATTATTGAACGATATACCGGTTGAAAAGAAAATGGCAGGGCGCGTAAGCAGATTTTGATATTCCACCAGCGATTCTTTAAAATATACCCAGCTATCGCTCACGGGGAAATAATACGCATACATATAGCCATATGCAAAGCCTGCCGCAATTTTTGCAGCAAAAGCAGCAATCAGCCAGCGCTCATCCGCCGGTTTTCCCTTCCTGCGGTTAAGCCAGCGGAACAGAAAGCTGAAACCGGTAAAGTATAAGATTCCGGTGATAATATATAAGATAAGAGGCAATGCTGATGAATAACAATTGTAAAGATGCGGTGCAAAATAACCTATTGTGCCCTGATTAATAAACTTTTTACTGTTTTATCACGAACACTTACTTTTAAGTGATATACACCGTTATGCCCAAAATTTTGTTAGGAGTTTCCAGTTCGTTTTGCGCTAACTTTCTAAAAGGACAGGTGGCGTTTTTAGTGCGGCACAGCTTTGAGGTTATTATCGTTAGCGCGCCGGGAGAAGAGATCAGCATGCTGGCCAAAAAAGAGAATGCCCGGTTGTTCACTATAAATTTTACCAAAAAGATTTCACCCTTTACTGACCTTTTTCAACTTTTCCGGCTCATTCGGTTAATAAAACAGGAGCGGCCCGATATTGTTAATGCAGGCAATCCCAAATCGGGATTTCTTCTTATGCTGGCCTGCCACATCACCGGCTGCAAACACAAGCTATTTACACTTCATGGATTATTATCGGATACAAAAAAAGGCTTACTGCGGTGGTTGATCTCCACAACAGAAAAAATTTCATGCGGCATCGCAAACAAAGTGTTGGTGGTGAGTCCTACTCTAAAAGTTCATGCAGAAAAAAGAAAAATCCTGCCACTGGGAAAAGGTAGTGTAATAGGAAAAGGTAGTGCCAACGGAATTGACCTGCAACTGTTTCCCGGCAAAAATGCTGTTACTGACAGGGCCGCGCAACTAAAAGACAGGCTTGATTTAAAAAAAGATGATATAGTAATTGGTTTCCTGGGCCGTTTGTCAAAAGACAAAGGAATAGATATCCTTTTTGGCGCATTTAATTTGCTGGTAAAAGAATATCCCAATTTACGGCTGGTATTGGCGGGACCCGTTATCAGGGAAAATCCATTTTCCCCTCATTTGTTTCACCAGTTGTACCACGATGAGAAAGTGTTGTACCTCGGCAAATTATATGATGTAGCGCCTGTATATGGTATCATAGATATGCTTGTTCTTCCGTCTTTTCGCGAAGGATTTCCCAATGTACTGATTGAAGCGGCTGCTATGGAAGTGCCTGTTGTTGCTTCCGACATACCCGGTTGTAAAGATGCGGTAGAGTCTGGCATAAACGGAGAGCTATTTGAAAAAGGAAATGTTGCTGCGCTGACAGCCGTTTTAAAAAGACTGATCACGAACAAAACGCTAAGACAACAATATGGCAGAAATGGAAGGAAATTTGTAAGTGAGAATTTTTCCAATGAAGAAATATGGGCGGGCCAATTGGAATTGTATAAAAACATGCTGCAAACTGCCGGATAAGGCTAACCAGCGCTGTTTGCATTTTCCACAAAGGCCAGCTCCGGAAATCTTTTTTGCAGGAAGGCAGTTATTCCTGATTTTTCAATTTGCGCCTTCCATGTCCATTCATGCAGGTTGGGCATAGTATACGAGAAGGCGTTCACCCGCTCCCAGGTAAGGTTGGAAAGATCCGGCAGCAGGTAAAAATACTGTCCTCCATATATGCTTTCAAATTCCTTAATCCATTGGTAATCTGAAGTAATAACAGGAATCCTGCAGGCGGCGTAATCTAAAAATTTAGCCGATACCTGCTTATTAAAAGGATTAATGTCGGGCATGAAATTAATGGCATACCTGCACTGATCAATGTATGAATATACCTCATGATAAGGAACAGGTCCTTTGAAATAAATATTTTTATAGCCAGATAAACGCAAGGCCGTTTGGGCATAATCCTTACTCAATACCAGCAATGTTCTGTCTCGCAAATTACCGGTGGCAAAACAATTCAATAACACATCAAGTCCTCTTTTCTCATCTGTATTACCTGCATAAATGAAATCATAACACTTTTCGTTTTTTTTTGAAACAGATTCACGGTTCAATATACCATGCCCGCGCAAGCCGTAAGGGATATTATCGCCAAAATCAAACTGCTGGTGAACATATTCACTATAGAATATCCTGTAGTCCGGCAAACAATTTATATTTTTCTTTATAGCATTTTTAAGCGTGGCAAATGGCGGTATGGATGCCGAAGCATATTCATGCACAACCACTATGCTTTTTTTTCGTCTTACATGAGTACCCATAAAATACCATTCCACATCAACAGATGTGCCCTGTGAACTGCCTTGTTTCTCTACCCTGGTTATGATTCCGGGATAGGCAGAAAAAAAAGAAACATATGCTTCAATCTCTGGCAAAAAAGCCCTGTCATTATGAAGAAAAGCAATGGTCATAACAGGATAAATATAACTTAAACCCCGACAATTTCGCATCACCGCCGTTAGCAGGCATACAATAGCAATAAAAAAACTCCTGTTAAAACAGGAGTTTGCTAAAACTAACTACCTAAAATAAAAAATATATCCTTTCAGGATAAGCATTCAAGTTCGCACCGATTCACAGGATGCGGCGTTAAACAAATTCGAATAATAGTTAAAAAATGGTTATTAACGGGTACTTGTTGAATATAACTGCGCTTCACTCTACATTTCAAAAAAAATTAAGAAGCAGATTTATTAAATAAGTGGTTACTATATGCATAATA
>CAMPJQ010000434.1 GCA_946886925.1 uncultured Terrimonas sp. | reverse complement strand
TAAGTTCTTTTTTGCTTACAATGTTTACAGGCGTGGGCGTTCTTTTAATTTTAGTGGCTGTAGAAACGCCTGTAACGGTTACGCCTTCATTTTCGAGAACCGCGGGCGACAGAGCAAAGTTTTTTTGCAGGTCGCCGGCAAGCCTTATATGTTCTGTAATGCTGCTGTACCCAACAAAGGAAACTTCAATAAGATAGCTTCCCGCTGCAATATTCCTGATGCTGTATTCGCCCTTTGCATTGGTTATGGCTCCTGTTTTGGCATCAGCAAAATATACAGAAGCTCCCGGCAACGGCTCTCCGGTGAGGGCGTCACTTACCCTGCCTGAAACAGATACTTTGGTTGAAGCGAGCCGGGCATTTATTACAGGTTCATCAAAATTATTTTGCGCTTGCGCAAAACCGGGCCACTGCATCAATAAAATAAATGAAAGAAAGGAATGCCAGATATAATTTAATTTCAAAATAATATACTTGAATGATGAGGAATACTCCTGTTAAACAGTGTAAACAATAAATCACTTTTTCATAAAGCCAGTATCAATTGCGCCTTTGTGAAAATAATAATGATGTAGTGTTTTATGGTTTCGTTTAAAGAAGATGAAGGGTTAGTATTGTCTATGCTATGAAATGTGGAGGCCCCCGTAGCGTGGTATGATCAGGCTTATTAGAATGTACTGTAACGGAAGAAAAATGACAGATCAGGAAACTATTTCGGTTATTATTTTCCGGAAGGGGGGAAGTGAACAGAAAAACTTTTTCTACATGGATGCTGCACGCCAGACAATGATCTTTTTTAGTAGCAAGATGTGATTTGTGCTGGCATATATCTGTTCCCTGACCATAATCACTGCAAACAATGGTGGCGTTGTGATTATGGAAAAGCTCAAAAGGAAATTGCGTTGCCGAAAAGCTTATAAGTAGCAGCAGCGTAATACGGAAGCGATATGATGTAATTAATTTAACCACGATGCATAAAAGTAGCTGGGCAAAGGTATATAAAAAATGAAACAATGATGCAAATCTTGTATCAATTAATGTTGTTAAGATCAAATCCAAAGTAATGTCTTGTATGCGCGGAACGAAATCCGATAGAATACAGAGCACCAATCACAAAAAGCAGAACCAAAGAAATTACAAATCCAAAAGGCTGTCAACAGTCAACTTTCAGCCATGAGCAATTAGCTTTTTACAAATAAGGAGTATTTAATCTATTGTTAGTAGTTACCCATGCTGAGAGCTGATGGCTGATAGCCGATAGCAGCCAATTTTAAAAAATAGCTCTTGCTACTCGCTGCCGGTTTAAAAATGTGATAAGATAGCCAAATTCATTACAGCGGTTTTTGTAGCTTATTAAAATTCGTGTAGGTTTGCCAATCTTATAAAAGACAGAACTAATATGAATTTCAACAAGGTTAATAACATTACCGGATGGATTGTTTGCATCATTGCCTGTGCCGTATATATTTTAACAGCAGAAGCAGGAGGAAGCCTTTGGGATTGCGGTGAATTTGTAAGCAGTTGCTTTAAGCTGCAAATACCCCATCCCCCGGGAGCACCCCTGTTTGTGATCATCGGACGTATTTTTATAGTATTGTTTGGCGATAACCCGCTTACTGCAGCCAAAGCGGTGAACATTATGAGTGCTTTGGCCAGCGGCTTTACCATATTATTTCTGTTTTGGACAATCACTCATTTTACCCGTAAAATATGCCAGAAAGCGCATACCACATTGAGTGCTGAAAAGATTTTTACTATTATGTCTGCAGGCGTAGTGGGTGCATTGGCATTTACTTTCAGCGATTCCATGTGGTACAGTGCTGTTGAAGGTGAAGTATATGCTTTTTCCTCATTTTTGACTGCATTGGTATTCTGGATGATGTTAAAATGGGAACACAATGCCGATGAACCCGGCTCCGACAGATGGATTGTATTGCTGTTCTTTGTTATTGGATTGTCTATAGGCATACACCTGCTTAACCTGCTTACGATTCCTGCCATTGTAATGGTGTATTATTTTCGCCGTTACAAAACCACGCCCTGGGGAATTTTCTGGGCTTTTATAGTAGGCTGTATCATTACAGGGTTTGTACAAAAATTTGTAATTCAATATACCATAACCGGATCGGGAATATTTGACCGCTGGTTTGTAAACGGACTTGGACTGCCATTCTTTACAGGCTTTGCTACTTATTTTATTTTACTGGCTGTTGTTATTGTAATAGGCATTCGCAGGGCAGACAAACTGATCAATAACTTCACAGGGTTTGCTATCTGGCTTTCTGTTTTTATTTTCCTGTTCTCGTTTCCTTATATTACCTCCTTCCTGTCTTTTCTGCTGTTTGTAGGGGGTACCACACTGGTGGTATATGCAGCTTACCACAGCAGGGTTAAAATACTGAATTTTCTTAAGCTGGGGCTCTGGTGTTTTGCGTTTATACTTATTGGTTACTCTACCTATCTTACTACCATGATCCGCTCTGCGGCCAATCCTTCGGTGGATATGTATAATGTAGATAATCCAATGAGTTTGGTGGGCTATGTAGGCCGCGAGCAATATGGTGATTTTCCATTAATATATGGTCAAACCTTTGCCGCCGATGTAAAAACAAATCCTGATGGTACGCCAATGATCAAAGAAAAAGGTTACCGCTGGCAGAAAGGTGATAAAAAATATATCAATATCGGCAAGAACTTTGAATATGAGTATGAACCTGAGGATATGATGTTTTTGCCCCGTATATGGGATGCCAGTAACGACCAGGGACATGCCAATTATTACAGGAGCTGGCTGGGATTGGGTAAGGATGAAAAACCCACCTATATGGATAATATTAGCTGGGCTTTCGGCTACCAGATAGGATGGATGTACCTGCGGTATTTTGGATGGAACTTCATTGGTAAACAAAACGACCTGCAGGGAACCGGCAATGTGCGCGACGGCAATACGATTACCGGCATTTCTTTTATAGACAATTTGTTTTTGGGCGACCAGTCTAAGCTGCCGGACAGTATTAAGGATAATAAAGCCAATAATAAGCTGTTTGCCCTGCCTTTAATATTAGGCCTTATCGGTATGTTTTTTCACTACCATCGCGACCGCGAAGATTTTTTAGTAGGCTTTTTATTATTCTTCTTTACGGGCTTTGCCATTGTATTTTACCTCAATGCGGCCGGTCCCCAACCCCGTGAACGCGATTACGCATTTGCCGGTTCTTATTATGCCTTTGCTATATGGATCGGTATAGGTGTGCTGATGGTGAAGCAATGGTTTGAAAAGGTGATGAATGCTAAGCTGGCCGGTTATGCCGCAGCAGTGATCTGTACGCTGGCCGTTCCCGTAATAATGGGTTTCCAGGAATGGGACGATCACGACAGAAGTAAAAAAGAATTGGCCCGCGACCTGGCTACCGATTACCTGCAAAGTTGCGCTCCCAACGCCATACTGTTTACATTTGGCGATAATGATACTTACCCCTTGTGGTATGCCCAGGAAGTAGAAGGGATACGGCGCGATGTAAGGGTGGTGAATTACAGCCTGTTGGGTATTGACTGGTATATTAACCAGATGCGCTATAAAGTAAATGACAGTGAACCTATTGATTTGTTATGGGGCCCCGAAAAAACGGAAGGGGATAAACGCAATGTGGTATATTTTCAAGCTAAACCCAATATTCCCCAGAATCAGTATGTATATCTTGGAGAAGTACTAAAT
>CAMPJQ010000433.1 GCA_946886925.1 uncultured Terrimonas sp. | reverse complement strand
TGCTGACGAGGCGTTTTTGTCCTCGGAAACCGTTGCTTTATTTACTGCTGCCAATGCGGTGCTGGAGTCCGGTTCGGCCAGCCCCCGCCACCAGGATAATATTATTTGCGATGCTTCTATAGCGGTTAACCTGGCGAGCAACCCGCAAACCATTACCGTAACCTTTAATGGGGAAGCATGTTTGGGAAGCCGTACCCGCGAAGGCGTTATCTTATTTTCGGCTCCCATGGGTACACAATGGAAAAATGCCGGAGCATCTTTTAAAATTGAGTATAAAGATTTTAAAGTAACACGAAAGAGAGATAAAAAGAGCATTACCATTAATGGTGAGCAAACTTTCACCAATGTGAGTGGAGGTTTATTAGCGCAATTGCCGCTGCTGGGATCCATAACACATACGGTTTCAAGCACCGGTTTAAATGTAGCATTCAATAATGGTGCAAAGCGTAGCTGGCAAACAGCCCAAAAGCGGGTGTTTACTTACGATAACGCTGCAGTGGCTTCTGTTTCTGGTACTCATACGGAAAACAATGACAACCAGGTCGCTGTTTGGGGAACCAATCGTTTTGGCACTTCATTTACCAGTTCTATAACCGATCCATTGGTCATTCGTCAGGATTGTAGCTTCAGATTGACCAGTGGCGAAATAAAACACAAGGTAGCTTCAGCTACAGCAACCGCAACATTTGGGCTGGATGCAGACGGAAAACCCGTTTCATGTCCTTCCGGGAATTATTATTACAAATTGGTATGGGCAGGTCCTAACGGAAATAGCTTTGCCGCGATAGTGGCTTATTAATGCGTGATAAGCAACTTACAACATTTACAGGACCGCCTGGAGGCGATAAGATAATAGTGCGGGGCGAAGGATGCCCCGCATAGCTTTTCTTGTAAGGAGTATTCATTCTATCAATAATAGTTTCACACTGATTGCTGAAAGCTGACCGATGACAGCCTTTCGGATTTCGGGTTTATTGCCTTCGTTTTTTTGTCAGGGTGAGCCTGCCCGCTGTGCGGGGCACGAACCATCCCTATCTTTTTGTTTCTTGTGATTTGGTCCTTGTTATTCATTTTGGGCCTTTTCCACATTACCTTCGTTTAAATAATAGTGCTATGCTGCACGCCGCTTTACTTGAACACTTACAGCAAAGATTTACTGATTTTTTTTCTTCCTCCACATTCATACACCAGTATAAAGCTGTGTATGGCGGTGACATCAACAGGTGTTTTTTGCTCGAAACAAACAAGGGCAATTTTTTCATCAAGGTAAACGCTTCCATATTTGGATTGGACATGTTTGAAAAGGAAGCCAGGGGATTGATTGAACTGGCAGATACAGGAACCATTAAAGTGCCGCGCCCGCTGTTTGACAGCAAATTTAACCAGCAAATATTCCTCGCAACGGAATATATACAACCTGGGCAGATGTCCGGGCACTTTTGGCAAGGCTTTGGCGAAAGGCTTTCCCGGCTCCATCGCAAAAGCGAAGACATGTTTGGGTTGGGCTACAATAACTATATCGGTAAGTTGATCCAGTCCAACCATCGGCACAGCAGTTGGACGGATTTTTATGCAGCAGAAAGAATATTTCCGCTTGCACGCAAAGCATATGAAAAAGGAATGCTTGAAGGGGAACATCTAATTGCCGCTGAACAAATTTGTAATAAACTGCATAGCATTTTTCCGGAAGAAAAGCCATCACTGCTGCACGGTGATTTGTGGAATGGAAATTTTATTACAGACGCTGACGGACATGCGGCAATTTTTGATCCTGCCATATATTTCGGGAACCGGGAAATGGATATTGCCATGAGCCTGCTTTTTGGGGGATTTGATCCAATTTTCTATGAAGCATATGAACATCATTTTCCGCTGCAGCCGGGCTGGCGGCAACGTATGGCGTTATGCCAGTTGTACCCGCTTCTGGTGCACCTCTTATTGTTTGGCGGCAATTACAGGGAAAGAGTAGTTGAAACGATCAGGCAATACAAATAGCAGGGAAGCAGTCGGCAGTCAGCAATGAGCAAGGCAAACATAGCTATGAACAAAAGAAAAATTCAGCCTGTTGTTTAGTAGGCTCCTCTGATAGCTGATGGCTAATTGCGGACAGTCGTACATATCCACTATTAATCCTTTACATCAAACCATACTCTTTCTTTGTTATTCCAATTGCCATTGTAGTTAATGGTGAGTTCCTCGCCGGCATCAATTGCTCTTACCGTTTTGATGTGCATGGTATGATCATCATAATCCATAAAATATTCACAGTTCGACAGGTAAGCATGGTTATATACAGCAATATAGCCAAGCGCCATACAGCATTGATCCTTATTTTTTCCCCATACGAAAATATAATCGTGCAAAAGGGTTTGATCCAGCAGTTTCCTGTCTTCCCCTGTCATTACAATTACGGGAGATATTTCTATAATCGTTCCCGCTATGATTTTTTTGCGTGTAAAAACGCCCCGTCCTTTATCTTTGGTGTTATCTATATACAGGTATTCAGAAAGCATATCATGCAAAAATAGATTTGATTTTCCAATGCTGTTACAAGGGTAATCCTCAAAGCTATTTCTAATTTTGCAACATCAAAATAAAAATTATGTCCTTCGAAGAGGAAACAATTTCATTGCAGGATCAGTTTGATGAAGCCATTGCTTCCAACGATAAATTAACCGTGCAGGATTTTCTGAACAATCAGAACATCAGTGATGTGGCGCAACTGATCAGCGACAATGAGGAATATGAAACGCAGATCATCTCCATTCTTTCGCCACACAGGGCCGTAAGTACTTTTAAAATATTAGATGTACCCGAACAAAAAAGGATCATCAAATCTTTGCCCCCGCTCAAAACCGCCGAATTGCTCAATGAGTTGCCGGCAGATGACCGTACCGCTTTCCTGGAAGAGATGCCTACAAGTGCGGTAAGAGAACTTATTAAATTGCTTGATCCGGAAGAAAGAAAAATAACACTGGCGCTGCTCGGCTATCCCGAAGGATCCGTTGGCCGTTTAATGATACCCGACTATATAGCGGTGCATGAAGACTGGACGGTTGAAGAGGTGCTGGATGAAATACGTACGGAAGGAAAACACATAGAAACGATTGATGTAATTTATGTTATTAATGAAAAGGGCGCTTTTGTAGATGATATCCGGATACGGGAGATCATACTTGCTAACCCCGATACCATTCTTTCTGAGATAATTGACAAGCGTTTCATTGCACTGAATGTACATGATACGCAGGAAGAAGCCAATAATGTATTTAAAATGAACAACAGGGTAGCCCTTCCCGTTGTAGACGATAATAATATATTGCTGGGCATTGTAACCATTGATGATGTGCTTTGGGTTGCCAACGAAGAATTTACGGAAAATATGCAAAAAATAGGCGGTACCGAAGCATTGGATGAACCCTATCTTGAAATGCCTTTGTTTAAGCTTTTTCGTAAAAGAGCAGGATGGCTGGTTATTCTTTTCCTGGGGGAGATGTTAACTGCAACTGCTATGGGTTATTTTGAGGACGAGATCACCAAAGCAATAGTGCTGGCCCTGTTTGTACCGCTTATCATTTCCAGCGGCGGCAACAGTGGCTCGCAGGCTTCCACTTTAATTATTCAGGCTATGGCTATGGGGGAAGTATATATTTCCGACTGGCTGAGGGTGTTGAAGAGAGAAATATTATCCGGGCTGATGCTCGGAACGGTATTAGGGC
>CAMPJQ010000432.1 GCA_946886925.1 uncultured Terrimonas sp. | reverse complement strand
CTGTTATTGTTCTCACTTTTTGCAATTACAAAATTCTTTTTCCATGTTTTGCCATCGTCATAACTAATGCGTAAGGTTAAATTATCCCTCCGTTTTGTATCCGCAGCGTTGCAGAAAGCTATGATCGCTTTTCCTCCTTTCTTTCCAATAGTTAGTATGCTACCCTGGTTTACCGGGTCGGGTAATGTATGATCAAAATAGGTAGTATCCCAGGTGGCGCCGCCATCGCTGCTTATGGAAACTATCCTTGCGCGGATATCTCCTTTCTGGTTGCGGCTGTTCATCATCAGTTTGCTGCCTGAAAGTTCTGCAGCCATAGATTCATTGCCTCCCGGTAGGTTTACGGTTTCACCAAGGTGGAAGGTTTTTCCATGGTCGTCTGTATAAAAACCATGTGCCTGGTAATCTGTAGCCTGTGGTTGCGGATCTCCGGCAGAATGATTAGCGGCAACAAAAATGCGCCCTTTGTATTTGTCACTACTGAATTGCATGGCATGACCGGGCGTGTTGGCGTAGCTGCGCCAGTCTTCCGGAAAATTATACACGGGGTTTACCTGTGGTTGTTTGGGACGATGTGTTTGTGTTGTAATATTCACCGGCTCACTCCAGGTAATGCCATTATCGGTTGATGTTTTATACCACACTTCTCTCAAACCATTTCCCTTTCTTACTTCTCCTTCGTGGTTATTGCCTGTATTGTAAAACAAAAATATTCTTCCCTGTGGATATGCCGGATCGGTGAGGTCCACAACAGGCGCGGGATTACCTGCCTGCAGGGTATCCGCATCAACAACCGTTTGCAATGCACTCCAGGTTTTTCCTTTATCGCTGCTTCGTTTTGCAACAATATTAATATCGCCAAAATCGCCTGCGCCGTGCACACGCCCTTCGCAAATGGCCAGTAAATCGCCGTTGGGCAGCCCAATGATGGCAGGGATGCGGTAGCTTTTATGTCCTTCCGTGCCGGATACAAAAACAGGTACATCTTTTACCTGCGCGAATGTGACTGGAATAGAAAGAAACAAAACGATTGCTGTAACTGCTGTTTTTATCATAGTACTTCTATTTTAAAAGTTGATGCCGGTAAATCTTCCGAGTTTACAAGGTTGGCATTTGTAAAAGGCTGCCAGCCGTAATAAATAAACGATGGTTTTTCTTTTGCCGCTATTATGATCTTATTTTTTTGAATTCTGGCTTTTGTTTCCGTTGTCCCGTTTATGGAAAAGCCGGTTATCGCTTTCCCATCGCGGGTATGCAATCCTTTTGCGGTGTACCGGAAAGTAATTACAATATTGCCGCTTATATATTTTGCATGCAATGGCAGCGGTCCGGAAGGCACAATATCTTTGTTATAACTGTTGTACAGCGCCCATCTTGCCAGGCGTTCGCCTACTGTTTTTTTGTTGGTTGGATGTACATCGTTTTTAAAGCCAATATCGCTGCAAACCGCCATGCCGCCATTTTTTACTTCATCCAAAAGCTTTCGCTGCTCATCCCGGAACTGCGGCCAGTAATGCGATTGATATGCAGCCGTATCAATAGACGACAACTGCACCCAGTAAAAGGGCATCGCCGGTTGTTTCCCTGCCTGTGCGGCAGGCAGGCACTTTTCCCGGTAATCATCAATCATCAAATGAAGCAGGTTCCTGTATTCTTGTACCCGTGGTAATTCGAGCGAATTGCTTTCACCCTGGTACCAGATTATACCTCTTATTGGCATGCTAATGATGGGAGCAACACCGCCTGCATAAGCGAAACCGGGTTTGTAGGCATGATTCAAACCCAAATCATCTCCATAACCGTTTACATTGTTACCTACATTTTGCTTAGCTCTTTGTCTTACCCATTCCGGAAGATTGTCATTCTCCAACCAGTTGCCTTTTACTTTTGCCGAAAATTGTTTGCTGTTTTGCAAAGCTTCACGACTGATAAAAGTTTCGATGGGTGCGACGAAAATTGACAGGTTGATTAAACCGATGGGAACATTTTAACTTGACACAGTATGATTTGCTAAATAATAACCCACAGCAGTCATAGGTTTTACCGTGTTGCTATCGCATTGCTGCCAATCCGCATCTGCATAAAAATCCCCGGTGTTCAATCTTTTATTTAATGAATCGGGATAAGCGATGCCATACACATATCTCCCCGCAGGTACAGGGTTATACAATCGTATCAATGGCTGGTTTGTATGTTTTATCTCTTCCTTAAAATGCATTTCTTTTACCATTGGCCATTCCATATTGGACTGCCCGGAACAAAGCCATACATCGCCTATCAGGATGTTTTTTAACTCAATGGCTGCATTCCGGTTTTTAATGCGGATGGATTGTGGAACAGCATTTGCCTTTTGCTTTTTAAAATACACACTCCAGGATGAATCGGCTTTTATAATGCCTGTTTTTTCTTCTTTGGAAAAACTAATCCAAACCGTATCAGCCGGATCTCCCTTACCCCAGATATGCACCGGCTGGTTTCTTTGCAAAACCATATTGTCGGAAAAAATTTCTGCTATACGAAATTGTGCAAATACAGCAGCAGGTATAAGCAATAGGCCTGTTAAAAATAAGGCTATCTCCCTGGTGTTGCTTTTTACGGACGACAGTCGCTGATGGCATGCTTTCCCCGGAACATTGTAATTGCTTTTTTTTATGGTAATGATCGCCTTCAAAATGTATGGCTATATTTTTCTGCTTAACCTGTTTAAATTTACTTTTTTTCCCGTTCATCCATTGGCAAATGATGTTCCAGCAGTTTTGCGCAATACCATTCCTGCCTGGGCAGGTGAAACGGACCTTTGAATAAATTTCCTTTGGCGGTTTGTGCAATGCTGCCATCGCGGTGCAGATATCCAAACCATTCCCCATTTTTTTTATCATGAAAATGCTGGTAGGAATAATCGTGCACCAGTTTATGCCATTCAGCATATTTTTCATCGCCGGTCAGCAGGTAAGCCAGTAAAGTTGCAATGATGGTTTCATTGTGCGGCCACCAGAATTTCATATCCTGCCAGTATTCCTGAACGGGTTTATTGTATACATCGCGGAAGTATAGTATGCCGCCATGCGCCGCATCCCATCCGCGCTCCCACATGTAATCAAGCATTTTGCAACCGAGTTCAATCAAATGCGGGTCATTATTACGGTACCGGGCTTCATGCAAAATAAACCAGGCGCCTTCAATGGCATGACCCGGGTTGAGGGTACGTCCATCTATATGATCAATGATGCTGCCATCGGGCGCCACCTGTTCCATCACGCAACGAATATTATCTTTAACAAAATAAGTTTCTATATCGCTGATCCATTTCCCTATCAATGCATCGCAGCGTTCATCGCCGATGGTTTCACGCAATTGCTGGGCAGTGTTCATCATGATCATCGGTACGCCAATGCCTCCTGATGGTCGTGTATCCGTGAATTTTGGTTGCAGTAACCCCGGCACAGTAGCATACTCAATGCATTTTCCAAAAATCCTTACTGCGTTATCGGCAGCTTCTTTATCGCCACTTGCTTTGGCGTAAGCCGCGGCGGCAATTACATAAAATGTTTCGGAAAAAAAATATCTTCTTTTACGGATTGGTTGTCCTTCTCTGGTAACATGGAAAAACATCTGCCCGTCAATATCAAAGCAGTGTTTGTTCAAAAATTCATAACCGAGTTTCGCACCATCAAGCCATTCCTGTTTTTTTTCTACTGTATTGTATAAAGTAGAAAGCAGCCATGT
>CAMPJQ010000431.1 GCA_946886925.1 uncultured Terrimonas sp. | reverse complement strand
ATCATCTGGTTTGGAGTTATTATTTAAATCCGGATTATCTCCGTTGGTAGAAATATCTTCCAGGCTTACACCGGCATAACCGGTTCCGGTTATCCTGGCGCTGTTATTATATACCTTGCCGATTACAATATTGCTTACACGAAAAGATACCCGTATGGTGAAATGATTATTGGCTACAGGGAAATTAGGCAAAACCTGTCCTGCTGCCAGCAGGTTGGTATTCGTAGTGCCGTTATAGGCGGTATTAAGCACTACTCCCGCGGGGTTATCAATCAGGGTAGCTGTAACATTGGCAGGACTATTGGCTAAGCTAAATGGTGCGCCTGCGGAGGGCGATCCTCTAAGTATTTCAACAACCTGGACGTTGGCGATATCCCATCCTCCAAAATTTCTGACCGTAATATCATAGCTTAAATTATATTGTCCAGGTACACCCGTTGGCGTTGCCGAGGAAAGCTTTTTGGCGCCGCCAATACCCGAAATTACTTCTGTAAGATCATTACTTTGGTAACAGGGCGATTGTGTGATAGACGTTTTAGCCCCTGTAAGAATATTGAGATCCCAATATGTATTATTAGCATCTGCTGCAATGAGTTTACCCTCAGCAAAATTGAGACCTACGATCTGACTGCCTGATAAACTGGCAATGAGGGTTGCCTGTAAAGGATTAGAGGTTGCGTAATCCTGATAATTTACAGTAATATACTTTCTATCCCAAACCATAAGCATCTGTCCGGCGGGTGTTAATGTTAAATCTCCCGACTGTTGAGTGATTGTTACTCCTGAAGGTAAGGCGATGTTTTTTTGCGGACCGAAAGTGCCATTAGAAAAGTCAACCGTTCTTAATGCAATACCATATGGAGAAGACCCGGTAAATATTAACTGGTAGCACAACCCGTTGGGGTCGAATGCAAACCCGAGAATAGCTTTGTTATCATATTTTTGAAAAACAGCGGTTTTTGGAGGACATCCACTGCCGGGTTTCCAGCGCCAGACATATGTATCACCGCTGGTATACCTGTAATAATACAGCATGTGATCTGCCGGGTTAAATGAAATGCCGGCCCCATAAATACTAAATCCGGGTCCCTGTAGATTTGGGATACAATTTTCAAAATCACTTAAGGTGGTAGTAACCCCATTATATTTAAACACATGGGCAGACCATGTAGTTGTACCTCCGCCGCAAGGCCTTCCTACACTTACCGGAAATGAACCCGTGGCAGGAAATGTAGTGGGAGGTTGTGCATAGCCTTTAGCACAGGTTAATAGGATGATGACTATCAAACTACTTTGCCACCAGGATTTTTGAGAAGGGTAGAAATGTATTTTCATATTGCCAGGGTTTATGGCTTTCAAAAGTTTGGATTGCCTAAAAATGATCCTTCTGAACAAAGCTACTACGTGTAATCTCTTATGTTTTTGCTATTCGATGCATCTGCATTTTCCTTCGACTAAAAATTTTCTCAATTATCATATATCAACAGAAGTAAGTGAATACTCTTAATTTCGCTATACTATAACGTTACGGGGGCAATGAAAGTATATAAAGTGTTATTGTTCAGAAGTACATAAAATGCAAACAGCCCCCCGGTAAATGTACCGGGAGGCTGTGTGTCTACGAGATGAATTTATTTTTACTTATATCTTGACATAAGCGCTTTCGCTATTTCCGTCATTTTCTTAATGCCTTCATCAGGAAGGTTTCCTCTTTTGAATTCATTAAGTATATCGGGTAACTTATTTTCCATTTCTAAAAGAAATAACTCTTCAAACTCTTTTACTTTATTTACAGGCACATCTCTTAATAGTCCCTGGGTGCCCAGGTAAATAATAGCTACCTGTTTTTCAACAGGAACAGGAGAATACTGCGCCTGTTTAAGGATTTCCACGTTGCGGGCGCCTTTATCAAGCACTAATTTGGTAGCCGCATCTAAGTCGCCGCCGAATTTGGAGAAAGCTTCCATTTCACGGTATAAAGCCTGGTCAAGCTTCAGCGTTCCCGCTACTTTTTTCATGGATTTGATCTGGGCATTACCGCCCACACGGCTAACGGAAATGCCCACGTTAATTGCCGGACGGATGCCCGCATTAAACAGGTTCGATTCAAGGAAAATCTGACCGTCTGTAATGGAAATAACGTTAGTAGGGATATATGCCGATACATCGCCTGCCTGCGTTTCAATAATAGGAAGTGCAGTTAAAGATCCACCGCCTTTAATAAGATGCTTAATACTTTCGGGCACATCATTCATGTTTTTTGCTACCGCATCATCGCTGATCACTTTTGCAGCACGTTCGAGCAAGCGGCTATGGAGATAAAATACATCACCAGGATACGCTTCGCGGCCCGGGGGGCGACGAAGCAGCAAAGATACCTCCCGGTAAGCTACTGCCTGCTTACTTAAATCATCATATATAATCAATGCAGGGCGGCCTGTATCGCGAAAATATTCACCTATTGCGGCCCCCGCATAAGGAGCAAAGAATTGTTGTGGTGCAGGATCAGAGGCCGAAGCCGCTACAATTACCGTATATTCCATAGCGCCATGATCTTCCAGTGTTTTCATTACGTTGGCTATGGTAGAGGCTTTTTGTCCGCACGCCACATATATGCAAAATACCGGCTTGCCTGCCTGGTAAAATTCTCTTTGATTGATAATGGTATCAACAGCAATGGCGGTTTTACCGGTTTGGCGGTCGCCAATGATCAGCTCACGCTGGCCACGGCCGATGGGGATCATAGCATCAATAGCTTTAATGCCTGTTTGCAATGGCTCCTTTACCGGCTCCCGGTAAATTACACCGGGCGCTTTACGTTCCAGCGGCATTTCAAACAGTTCACCTGTAACAGGTCCCTTGCCATCTATGGGTTCTCCCAGCACATTAATTACACGTCCAACCAGGCCTTCACCTACTTTCAAAGAGGCTATGCTCCCGGTTCTTTTTACTTTATGCCCTTCTTTAATTTCCGATGATTCACCCATAAGTACCACACCCACATTATCTTCTTCAAGGTTCAACGCCACGGCTTTAACACCATTGTCAAATTCAACCAGTTCACCGGCACGTACATTGTTTAAGCCATAAATACGCGCAATACCATCTCCAACCTGTAATACCGTACCCACTTCTTCCAGGTCGGCGCCTGCATTAAAATTGCTTAACTGCTGGCGCAGTATCGCACTTATTTCATCGGGCTTAATTTCTGCCATATCTTTTAGTTTATATTGTTGTTAATCAATTTTTATATTAAAAACAGGTATTGCCATAGCAAGGATCGCTTACCTGATATTCTTTACATATATATTGCTACGGAACTGCTTTTGAATATCTTTTAAGTCTCTCAGGATGCTGGCATCTACTAATTTGTTATCGAATTCCAGCACAAAACCTCCTATAAGCTCTTCCTTTACAACCGTTTCCAGTTCTATTGCTGGAAGCACCGCGTCTGTTTTTAGTTTGTGCTCAATTGCTTTCTTCAGCTCTTCGCTTATGGGTTCTGCTGTGGCCAGTTTAACTTTGTGAATGCCTTTTGCAGCATTGTACTGGTCAATAAATGCATTTACGATTTCAGGCAGAATGCTTTCTCTTCCTTTTTGTATCAATAATTTATTAAACGCTGAAGTAAGACTTTCCACTTTGTCCCTGGTAATGGCATCTACAATACTGTTTTTTTTGTCGGCATTAATTACAGGACTGCGCATAAGCGTTACAAACTCACGACT
>CAMPJQ010000430.1 GCA_946886925.1 uncultured Terrimonas sp. | reverse complement strand
GGCCTGCCTGCCGCAGGCAGGTTTGTTTCTAGTCATTTGGTTCTTGGTGCTTTGCATCCCTTTCATCACACTATTGCTTGCATTTCCCTTCGAATTTCGGATTTTAATTTTCGGGCTTTATCTTTTATCCGCCCCGGCGGACAGGTTTGTTTCTTGTCATTTGCTTTTTGGTGCTTTGTATCCTGTGTTTTAAAGGCTAATCATTACATTTACATTTCTGTTGAAGTAAGGGAACCGGGAGTGGCAGGGGTAACCGGATAAAAAGTTGAACAGCATGAAGCAAACGATGGTATCTTTTTTATTTGTTATTTCTTTTTTTATTTCACAGGCCCAACCACCCGCTTCGCTGAACAGTTCGGAAATTTTACTTCGCTTAAAAAAGCTGAATGTACTGGGAAGTGTTTTGTATATCGCTGCGCATCCCGATGATGAAAATACAAGGCTACTGGCGTATTTGGCCAATGAAAAACTATACCGCACAGGTTACCTCAGTCTTACCCGCGGCGATGGGGGGCAGAATTTAATTGGTGATGAGCAGGGCGCTGAACTGGGTTTAATAAGAACCCAGGAACTGCTGTCGGCCCGCCGCATTGATGGTGCGGAACAATTTTTTACAAGAGCTTACGATTTTGGCTTTTCCAAAAGCACCGAAGAGGCCATGGAAAAGTGGAATAAAGAACTGATCCTTGGCGATGTGGTTTGGGTGATCCGTAAATTTCAGCCCGATGTGATCATTACCCGTTTCCCGGAAGACAGCCGTGCCGGTCATGGACACCACTCTGCTTCCGCGGTACTTGCGCATGAAGCTTTTATTGCTGCTGCCGATCCGAAAAAATTTCCTGAACAATTAAAGAAAGGCGTTCAACCCTGGCAGGCGAAGCGCATTTTATGGAATACTTTCAATTTTGGAGGGAACAATACCCAGAGCAACGATCAGTTTAAAATGGATGTTGGCGGCTACAATACACTGTTAGGAAAGGGGTATGGAGAGATAGCCGCCGAAAGCCGCAGTCAGCATAAAAGCCAGGGCTTTGGCGTGGCTGCCCAGCGCGGATCGGCATGGGAATATTTTGCAACGGTGGCCGGTGATGCGCCAAAAGAAGAGTTGATGGACGGCGTGGAAACCACATGGAACAGGACCGGGAGCTTTGGAATATTAGATCGTCTCCAGCTTCAGGAAAGGATTGAAAGGTTGATCAATGGTTTTTCATATGAGCATCCGGAAAAATCTGTACCCGGCCTGGTGAGCCTGTACAAGAACCTGGCGGCAACCGATGGGCTTTCTTCTTACTGGCAAGCCCAAAAACTGAAGGAATTGCAGGAACTGATACGATCCTGTTCCGGGTTATACTTTGAAGCTACCACCAGTGTGCCCTATGTGGCAGCAGGCGATTCTTTGCGCATAAACATTAACGTTATTAACAGGGGCGGGCTGCCCATATCGGGAAGGGTGGTTCGGCCTTTTGATTACCAGCTACCGGCTTCAATGCCGGCTAACCAGTTGATTTCTTACACCCAAACCATTTTTGTACCTGTTAATATGCCTATCTCGCAACCCTATTGGCTGGAAAAAGGATTGAATGAAGGTCATTTTATAGTAGATGACCAATCGCTGATTGGCCTGCCCGAAAGTAGCGCTGCGTACCAAATGACGGTATCGGTTGATATAGACAACCAGGTTTTCCATTTTTCAACACCGGTTCGTTACAAATTTACAGACCCGGTTCGCGGGGAAGTATACCAGCCTCTGCCTGTGGTGCCTGTGTTGTCGCTGAATGAGTCGCCACAATTTGTTTTCACCCGGCTCAACAAACAACCTGCTTCATCTATAAAATTAAATGTAACATCATTGGCATCATCGTTTCAAAAAGCAAAAGCGCAATATTATCAGTATGAGTATAATGGAACTGAACTGGTAAAGAACAGTGTATTAACAGACCCCGCCCTGTCACTTCAAAAAAGTGATGCGATCAGCTATGTTTTAAAAACAAATAATATACTAAAGAAAACCGGGGAGAAAGACCTTCGTTTTTTTGCTGATATACAGGCGCCTTATAAAGAACGGTATCAAAGCTATACGATGCGCAAAATTGAATACAACCACATACCTGCCATAACCTATTTTTACCTGAATAAAGTGAAGGTGATAGAAGATGAAATCATTACGGCGGGCAAAAAGGTTGGTTACATTACTGGCGCCGGCGACAAGGTACCGGAGGCATTGCAGGAAATGGGATATGAAGTAACTTTTTTAACACATAAGGATATTCTTGCCGGGAATCTTAATGACTTTGACGCTATTGTGATGGGTGTTCGCGCTTATAATGTGAACGACTGGCTCAATAATGTGCATGAAGAGCTGATGGATTATGTAAAAAAAGGAGGTAACCTGGTAGTGCAATACAATACCCGCGGTTATTCCGGGCCGCTTAATGCAAAAATTGGTCCTTATCCTTTCGAAATTTCAAGAGCGAGAGTAACCGATGAAACAGCATCTGTTCATTTTTTGCAGCCCGCAGATCCCGTATTGAACTGGCCCAATAAGATCACTTCAAAAGATTTTGACGGATGGATACAGGAAAGAGGTATCTATTTTGCTGAAGAACCGGATAAAGCATATAAAAGCATCCTGGGCATGAAGGACCCCGGGGAAGAAGAGCAGCAGGGAAGTTTAATTGTGGCAGGCTATGGTGAAGGCAGATTTATTTACACGGGTTTGGTTTTCTTCAGACAATTACCTGCAGGTATTGGCGGCGCTTACAGATTATTTGCTAATTTGGTGTCTAATCCTAATCTTCAAAAAACAAATGGCACAGCAAAAAAGAAATAATATCAATAAAGGTTCAGCAGTGGGAGTGATCATCGGAGTGGGAATGGGTATCCTGGTCACCCTGATCTTTAGAAAAGTAGGGTATGGCATATTGATGGGTATTATTGTGGCCCTGCTGCTGCGCCGTTCATTTAAATAAAAAAGATATGGATCAACCAGAGGAACGTCCGCCGGTATTTAAAAGCTGGAATGCCTGGTACTTTATTGTTGCAGGCGTACTGGTGTTGCTGATCATCCTGTTCATTTATTTCACGAAACATTTTTCATGAGCTATCCCGACTGGTTTGTACTGGTAATAACGCTTGCTGTTATCATTCTTTATGGCGTATATAAGAGCCGTACCACCAGGAACCTCGACGGCTATTTCCTGAGCAACCGCGAAATGCCCTGGTATATTGTATTGTTCAGTATCATGGGCACCCAGGCCAGCGCCATTACTTTTTTATCGGCACCCGGTCAGGCCTATACCGACGGTATGCGCTTTGTACAATATTATTTCGGACTGCCTTTAGCCATGATCGTTTTGTGCATAACCTTTGTTCCCATCTTTCATAATTTCAGGTTATATACAGCATATGAATTTCTTCAAAAAAGATTCGATGTAAAAACGAGAACATTCACCTCTTTTCTTTTTCTATTGCAGCGGGGGTTATCTACAGGCATCAGTATATATGCCCCGTCCATTATTCTTTCGTCTTTATTGGGATGGAATATTTACTGGACCAATATTTTCATGGGCGGATTGCTGATCATATACACCATGGCCGGAGGAGCCAAGGCGGTAGCCTATACACAGCAATTGCAGATCGTTATCATTTTTGCCAGTATGTTCATTGCGGGTTGGCTGGTGGTGAAATATTTGCCCGAAGGTGTAGGGCTTTTTGATGCCCTGCAGGTAGGAGGAGCCA
>CAMPJQ010000429.1 GCA_946886925.1 uncultured Terrimonas sp. | reverse complement strand
GTGACCATAAGATTGGAATTTTTGTTGCTTATGAACAAATGGATTACAAAACCAATAACTTCTGGGCGCAACGCCTGGGTTATGATTCTCCATTACTTGATCAACTATTCGCCGGCAGCACTAACCGCAACAACTGGAATACTGACGGAAGAGCTGCAGAAAGTGCGCGCCGAAATTATTTTGGGCGTGCCAGCTACGAATTCAGAAGCAAATACCTGCTTGGGTTCAGTGCCCGTTATGATGGCTCGCCTATCTTCCCCAAAGATACCCGGTATGGCTTTTTTCCCCAGGCTTCTGCTGCGTGGGTAGTTAGCAAAGAATCCTTTATGCCGCAGAACCTGTTCAGTAACTTTAAAATAAGGGCTTCATGGGGGCAACTGGGTAACGACAGGGTAAATCCTTTCCAGTATATTGGAGCATTTGGTTATTCAGCAGGATGGGTTGTTAATGGAACAGATGCCCGCGGCATTGCGGCTACATCAACACCCAACCCCAATATTACATGGGAAGTTAGTGAAACAACTGATCTGGGTTTGGAATTAGGTTTCTTGCAGAACAGGTTAACATTTGAACTGGACTTATATAAAACCAAAACAACCAACATCCTCGGAAGAAGACAGGCTTCTATTCCCGGGTATACGGGATTGATATTACCTGATGAAAATATAGGAAGAATGGATAATAAAGGATTTGAAGTTCAGGCAGGATACAGACAGAATGTGGGACAGGTAAATATAATGTTAAATGCAAACCTTGCCTATACCGAAAATAAAATCATTTATTTTGATGAAACTCCCCAGGCTGAACCGTATCAGAAACTGGAAGGACAACCGCTCGGTTCCGGTTTAGTTTACAAGTCAATTGGTATTTACAGAACAGAAGACGACCTTACCAAATATCCAGCCTATCCTGGTGCTACAGTTGGAGCGTTGATCTTTGCCGACCTCAACAATGATGGTGAAATAACCAGCAATGACCAGTATATGTTTAATACAACCGTAAATGCCGGCGCAGTTCTTCCAAAAATGCAGTTTGGATTTAATATTGGATTAGACTACAAAGATTTCGATTTCTCTTTGTTATTCGCAGGGCAGAGTGGAGCCAAGTGGCGCCTGAGCAATGGATTTAATTCTGGCGCCAACGGCAATGGACTGAGGTATGTGGCACTGAATAGCTTTTCATTAGACGATACAAATGCTGAGCTTCCGATGATTTCTCCAACTGGTTTCGCCGGTTCTAACAGCGATTTTTATTATCACAGTTCAACCTGGCTGCGTTTAAAAACAGCGCAATTGGGATATACACTTCCGGGAAGCCTGATGACAAGATTCAAAATTTCAGCATTGAGACTATATGTTTCAGGTGATAATCTTTTCATGGTATTTAATAATCTCAACAAATATGGCGCCGGTGATCCGGAAACAGCACCGCAAACCGGTAACGGTGGCGTATATCCTATAATGAGAACAGTAAGTGCTGGTCTTAATATTACTTTTTAATAATAGTTATATGAAATATTTATCTATGGATAAAACAATGAAGAAAATCGCGGTCTTGTCGCTTATTTGCGTTACCACGGTTATTTCGTGTAACCGCGATCTGCTTGATAAAAAACCTCTGGATGCAATATCCGAAGATGCGGTTTTCAATGATCCCACCTTTTTGCAGAATTACGTATACAATATTTACAACGGTATTAAACCACCATGGAGCCCCGGCTCAGGCGGCTTTGAAGCCCTAACCGATGTAGCGGTTTCCCAACCGGAAACGCACGACAGGGCTGCGGGTATCCGCGAATATATTGATGGTATTATTACCCCCGATAATATTACCGATCTAACCAACATCTGGAACGAAGAATATGGCTATATCAGGAAAGCGAATATTTTTTTTGAAAAGGTAGAGACATCTGATATTGATCCGGCTAAACTTGAGCCTATGAAAGGCGAAGTGCATTTTTTGAGAGCATGGATGTACTTTGAGTTAATGCGTACCTACGGCGGCGTTCCACTTATTACCAAAAGTTTTAAGCTGGATGAGGAAAGTTTTGATACCCCCAGGAATACGTATGATGAGTGCGCTGCATTCGTGTTAAGCGAGTGCGACGAGGCTATAGCCCTGTTGGATGGGGTACCTGTAAATGAAGGAAAGATCAGCAAAAACGCGGCGTTGGCTTTAAAGGCAAGAGTATTATTGTATGCAGCAAGCCCGTTAAATAATCCAACCAATGATAAATCAAAATGGCAGGCAGCGGAAGTAGCTACCAAAGCGGTTATAGATGCTGGCTATGCTTTGCATTCGTCAACGGCAGACTTGTTTATAAAACCATTAAAAAATGACGAGACCATTTTTGGAAAATCGTTTACTCCCGCCACGAGGATACCAGACTGGGGTTATAACTACGATTATTGGCCTTCTGGTTTTGATGCAAGGCAACGTTTGATGCCAACGCAAAGATTTGTCAATATGTTTCAAATGGAAAATGGCGAATATCCCTACCAGGCAGATGGTATAACGGTAAACGCTGCTTCGGGCTATGATCCGCAAAAACCCAACGAAAACAGAGACCCGCGATATTATACTTCTATTCTTTATCCCGGTGCAGGTCCGGTATTTATCCAGGACGGATCAAAAACCACGCACAGGGTTTACGAATACTGGGAAGATGCTAATCCTAACCCCGACAATGCACCTCCTTATATCAACCCTAATAAGGTGGATGCCGAAAACGGGCAAACCCTTTTTGATTTTGGCAGGGATTCCAAAACCTATTGGGTAAAAGGACTTACGCCTTTTCACTGGAGAGTACAAACGGGTTATACATTCAGAAGGCTGCTTGACTTTGACGGTCCGCGTGCAAGCTTTGATTTTAACTACAACCAGGTAACTGTGTTTATGCGGTTAACAGAGTTTTATTTAAACTATGCGGAGATTCAGATTGCATTGGAAAACGAACCGCTGGCCCGTGAGTACCTCAACAAAATAAGACAAAGAGAATCTACGGATATGCCGGATATCACCAGTACCGGGGCAGATCTTGTAAGAGATTACAGGAATGAAAGGGCAATAGAATTGCAATTGGAAGATCAGCGTTTCTTTGACCTGATGCGCTGGAAAGCTGCACCCGGCAATATTGACATCCCTATCAGGGGGCTTACCAGTGTTAAGATGGACTGGACGGGGGCCCAGGCCGGTGATCTTTTGGGCAAACTGATATATACCTATGGAGTAATACCTGAAGCTGAAGTTAGAAAGCCATGGCCGGGAGACCATTATTATTTGTTCCCTATTCCGAATGATGAAATTAAAAAGAGCAATAACGCTTTGGAGCAAAATCCGGGCTACTAATATGGCGCTTTCAGTTTAATGCATTGCGTTTAAACGTTAAAGCAAATGGCGGGGCAACCTGCCATTGGCTTTTTTGGTGTATAAGGCGTGGACTTGAGTGATATAGAATCCCATGTTCCGCTGACAGTTTTGTTGAAGTAAAAATAAATAAGCTCAAAAAATCAATAATGGTAAAACTATTTTTTGTATGCCTGCTAACGATTTCAATAACGGAATATGCAACAGCAAAGCAAAGGCAGGATACATTATGGCGCATCGGCGTTGCCGATCATTCGGCGGATGAATTTGCACTGGCTCCTGAGGGGTTTAAAAAATTTGTAGAGCATGATTTTGGATTCGAGGATAATTTTTTTCTTATTGGATATTCAATGGAAAAAAATGATTTTCCTTA
>CAMPJQ010000428.1 GCA_946886925.1 uncultured Terrimonas sp. | reverse complement strand
TACGGTCTAATGTGGCATCGTGCAGCAGTACAATTACACTGTCTTTTGTAAGCCGCGGATCTATTTCAAAAAATGCCGGCGTATGCTTTAGTGTATATTCAAAGGCCTCAATGGAATTTTCGGGGTAATCTTTTATATGGCAGCCCCGGTGACCACTGATCAAAGGCATATCACTTCCGGTATATTTAAAAAATTGCTGCAGTTGCTTTTCATTGTTTACATTCAGCACATGCAATTGTTGTGCATTGGTATGAACCGAACAAAAAACAGCAATGCATAAAAATAGTTCCCACCTGCTCATAAAAATTGGTTTATAATTTTGAATTGAGGTATTGAAGGGTTAAAATACCCTGTGCATCAAGGCTGAACAGGGTAACAGCGGAATTGAGCTGCACCAGTTGCCGGTAGTTTTTTAACGGCATCCCCAGCTTATATGCCATATACAACCTGTTTACACCATTGTGCGCTACCACCAAAAAATTGCCGGGCGCATGGCTGTTGCATAGTTCTGTAAAAAAGTCATCCACTCTACCCACTATTTCCATCCCGGTTTCCCCCGTTCCACCGGCCCTGTTGCTGGCGGGATCCGTCATCCAGTTGGTCCATAACTTTTCATTCTTTGCAATAAATTCCTCCTTTGTTTTATTTTCCCATTTGCCGAAATCGGCTTCAATCAACCGCTCATCTTTTTTTACAGGTCTGCCGGAAGCAATCTCCGCAGTATTATAAGCCCTTCCAAGCGGAGACGAATAAACCCCGTCAAAGTGAATATCCTTCAATTGTTCCCTTACTGCCTGGGCCTGTTGTAATCCTTTTGCTGTGAGTGGCACATCCGTTCGGCCGCAATAACGGTTGTTATCCGCATTGCGGGTTGTTTCTCCATGCCGCAGTAAAAAAATATTATACATATTGCTGTTGGGAAATATATCCCTTTTCTTTTAAGGTATTTATAAAACGGTGGTAATGTTTTTCATAAGCAGCTACCAGCCTGCTTTGCGGTTGTATTAATTTTTCAGGCTCCGTCATTGCCTGCGCCGCTTGTGCTAAGGACTGATAATGCGTTTGAGATGCCGCAACAATGGCAGCCCCGGCCGCACCGGAAACATTTTTCATTTTGCGGATGGGCAAACCCAATACACTGCTGCGGATAATGAGCCAGGTATCGCTATGGCTTCCTCCCCCTGCCGCAAATACCTGTTCCACTTTTTCACCGGATAATTCCATTATTTTTTCATACGCATATCTTTCAATATATGCCACCCCTTCAAGATAAGCAGCAAATAATTCAGTTTCCTTTATTTGGTCCGGGGCAAACGCTCTTGCCTGTGGCGCTACAAAAGGAAAACGTTCGCCGTTCTGCATCAGCGGCCATGCCAGTTTTCCTGTAGGCATCAGTTGTGCGGCAGCAGCATTGAGTTCATCTGTACGTTCAGGATCAAACAACTGGTTCACCCAACCGGCGCCTGTATTGCTGGCGCCACCCGGCATCCAGTATCCCTGGGGATGCCGGTGACAATATAATGCACCGGAAGGATCAATGATCTCCTTTTTTGTTACGCCTTTAATTACCAGCGTAGTTCCGATCGTTGTATTCCAGTTGCCCACATTTACCGCTCCCGAAGCAACCTGCGAAGCGCAACCATCGGTTAATCCTGCCGTAACAATTGTGCGCGGAGACAGATTCAGTTCTTTTGCGAGTTCTTTTTTGATGATACCAGCCGGCGTACCCGATGGCACTACTTCCGGCAGCCATTCGCGCTGCAGGGGCAATGCATCAAAAAGATAGGCAGGCCATTCCAGGGTTCTGGCATCAAAGCCCGATTTTAATGCATTGGTGTAATCGGTAACCGAAAAGTTGCCGGATAATTTTCCAGTGATAAAATCTGCCGCGTGAATGAACCTGTTCAGTTCCCCCATTTTTTCGGGATATTTTTCCATGAACCACAACATCTTTGGCAATGCCGCGGAACTGTTAAACCCGGTATATCCTTTATACCCCGAAACCATTGCTACTTCCCTGCATCGCAAAGCCTGGGGAGCCGACCGCGTATCGCTATACATAATAGCTTCATTCAGGGGTTCACTGTTTTTATTGAGCGGGATGATGGTACCCGATGTAGAAGTAACCGTAATGGCCTTAACACAGGAAAGATCAATTTCGGTTACTAACGCCTTGCATGCCGATTGCAGTAAGTAATAACAGGATTGCCACCATTGCTGTGGCGATTGCGCTTCACTCTGCCGGGTGGTTAATATAAACACTTCCTCCCTTGCAGCAAGTTGTTTGCCTTTATGATCCAGCAATACCACTCTTGCGCCCTGTGTACCAATATCAATACCGATAAAATATGATTGCATCATCTTGCTCAGCAAATTTGCCTGAAATGTTTTCTGGTCTCACTCCATTTTTTATACAAAGCTGCAAACGCTTCCTGTTCATTCTGCCGGGGAGATATGGTTTCAACACCTGCATGCAGTAAAACATCTGACATATGGAGGGCTTCGTTGCAAATAAGTGCTCCGCCTACTGCCGATGATTGTTCAAAACCATGCCTCACCTGTACTTTCTTTCCTGTAATATCTGCTATCAACTGGCGCAATACCTTACTCTGCAGGCCACCGCCACATGCCCATACATAATCCGGGGTATGCCCTGCAACATCCCGCAGTACCTTATAATTTTCTGCAATAGAAATTGCAATATCCAATAAGGTAGCCCAAACAAAGCTACTGCGCGTAAGTTCATGCGACACCGGTACGGGAAAAATAAACCCGCCGGTTGTAACGGGCGTTTTTTCAGTAGCGATCAGTGAACCCAAAGAAGCGGTGCAATGGTTTTGAACACTGCTGTTCAATTCTTTTTCAATAACGTCGTATCCTTCATTGGGGTAAAAAACTTCCTTTAACCGCTGGTAATTGAGTCCGGTAACGCCGGCATTGGCCTCAAGCACAAATCTTCCTTTCTCTATGTCGCGGCTTGTCCAGGTTCGTTCCTCCGTATCCGTTATATATCTGTCTGTCAACTTTACAACGGGGGTAGTGGTGCCCGAAACGATCACAATGTCTTCTACAGAAGGCTGCGTGCTTTTGATAGCAAGCTGGGTATCTCCCCCACCCTTTACAATTAAAGCAGTACCGGAAATACCAAACTCATCAGCCTTGTCAGGCAATACTCCGCCAATTACTGTAGCAGAAGATTGCAACGGCGGTAAATATTTTTTGGGGATCGAAAAAATGCCCGACAGTTCATCATTCCATTTTTGCCCGGCTATATCGTAAAGCAATGTTTCAGATGCCTGTGAATGTTCATAAGTGGCGATGCCACTCAGTTTGTATTCCACCCAATCGCTGATGCTCAGGAAAAAGGAGCATTTATCCCATAGGTCTCTTCGCCGCTCCTTAATGGCTACCAGTTTTAATGCCGAAAACAATGAAGTGGGATAGCGACCGGTTAATTGATATACCCTGCTTTTATCTTTTATTATTGGTTCCCATTCTCTGCCACGGTGATCAATGTTGGGCAAACCGATCAACGATTCACCTTCCCTGCTTACCAGTACAATCCCCTCCCGCTGGCTGGTTGCCGTTACTGCCTTTATTACAATATTACCAGCCTGTTCCAGCGCAGCTTTGCCAAGCAACACCAACTGCTGCCACAACTGGTGAGGTTCAAAAAAAATGGCATCCGGGTAAAGTGTATCCCTGAAATAATGGATATCATCACGGGCTGCTCCCAGCACTTCTCC
>CAMPJQ010000427.1 GCA_946886925.1 uncultured Terrimonas sp. | reverse complement strand
AAACCGGAGAGACAATACTTAAACTTCATCATTACTTATATTTTATTTTTACAAATACAACTTTAGCCGACAAATTAACACGATTTAACTAAAAAGAACTGTTTTTCAGGTCTCTTCCTTTCTATCCATTATAAACAATTATTTCAAATTGATAAGCTTATTGGTTTTGCCTTTTCTTTTTGAAAGGTCAAACGCGTCAAACAACTCTCCCGTTGCGGTATACGAACGATAAGAGAGCATATCACCATCTACAGTGATCAACTGGTACAATTGAAGGTGACCGCCACTTTTATCGGCCCACGCAGGCTTATCGTTTGCATACATTTTTGATCCGCTCATTGACACTACATACATGGTGGGAGAAGTATTTTTTGTTCCGGGCACAGGTATTTTCTGCATGCCCCTTCCATACGCATGATCATGCCCCTGCAGCACCAGGTCTACCTTGTATTTATTGAATATGGGTTGAAATTTTTCCCTGAGATTTTCATTATCGCGGTTGGCCTTTACCGAATATACCGGGTGATGGAACACTATACAGGTCCAGCGGTTGGGATTATTGCTTAAAATGTTTTCCAGCCAGTCTATCTGTTTTTGCATTCCTTCTCCGCCAAACCATATCGCCTGCGAATTCAGGGATATAAAACGTACGCCCTGTATATCGGAATAGTAGCAGGTTTCTTCCAATCCTTGGGGACCATTTTCGGGCAATGTAAACTGCGGCCGCCATAAACCAGTAATTTCGTTTACGCCCGCTGCGTTATCAGCATGTTCGTGGTTCCCGGGCGACATCATGCCGGGTATGGTGCTATGGATAAAGCCGCCGCCGTAAAACAATTCACCCCATTCGTGGTCGTTGCGGCCCCTGTTTACGATATCACCGGCATACATGATCAGTCTGGCATCCGGCATCTTCAGGTATGCTTCACGGATCACTCTTGGCCAAAAAGTTCTCATTCCCTGCTGCACGTCTCCCATATAAATAAAAGAAAGCTTATCGCCGGGCTTGCCTGCGGTTCTAACATGAAACCATTCACTCCAGTATTTGCCCTCACCTACGCGGTACATATAAAGTGTATTGGCTTGTAAACCGGTGAACACGGCCGAATGATAGTTAGCCACTATCTGCTCGTGGACAACCGTTTCTGTTTTGGCTTTTACGGCAGTGGCCTTTGTTGTTTCAGCAGGATCGGAAACAGCAGGCATGATCTCAGCCGAGCCCGAAGCAATACCTTCATGCGTACGCCAGTTAACGGCCAGGGATGTTGACGGGTCCTGCGTTACATTTAGCACTATCCTGTCGGGATAAGGAGCAGGAGGATAGGGATTAGACTGCTGCGATTGTGCATTGACAGCAATCAGCACTATCATACAAACGATCAGTTTCAGAAAAACAGTACGATTTCTTTTTGTATGCATCATACAGATTTAAGCGTGTATAAATACGGGATGCCCCTTTTATTGTTTTTTGTCTGGCTTTTGTTCTACCAGTTTATTGGGTTTCCCTTTTTGTTTTACAAGATCAAACGCATCATACAGATCTCCCGCAGCAGTATATGATTTATAATGCAGTGTACCGCCTTCAACAGTTACCAACTGGAATAGTTGTGTATACGAAGCCGATACATCCATCCAGTTTCCCTCAAATTTTGATGACATTTTAGGACCGCTTACAGATAAGATATAAACAGTTCCCGATTTTTCATTTTTGGTTGCACCCTGTATCTTTTGCATCCCCCTCGCATAAGCATGGTCGTGACCCTGCAGCACGATATCCACTTTATACTTGTCGAACAATGGTTTAAAGGTACTGCGCATGCGAACATTATCGCGGGTTGGCCGGATGGAATAAAAAGGATGATGAAAAACAACCGCTGTCCATTGGTTGGGGTTATTGCGCAGCAGCGAATCTACCCATATCTTTTGCTTTTGCAGATCTTCATCCGATTCTTCTACCCGGTACGAATTGATCGAAATGAACCGCATTCCCTGTACATCGGTAAAGTAACATGTTTCTTTTAACCCTTCCGGCCCATTTTCGGGAAGCGTAAACTGGGGACGCCAGAAGGCTGACAAAGTATCGCCGGTACGGGCATATTCGTGATTTCCGGGAGAATGCATGCCCGGTACGCTGCTGTGTATAAAGCTTCCACCGTAAAACAATTCACCCCATTCATTATCGTTGTTGCCACGGTTTACAATATCTCCGGCATACAGTATTAAATTGGCATCGGGCATTTTGGCGTAAGCAGATCTTATCACCCTTGGCCATAATGTTTTTAGTCCTGTTTGTGCATCCCCGAGATATATAAAGGATAACTTATCTCCAGGTTTTCCTGCAGTTTTGGTATGAAACCATTCACTCCAGTGAGCGCCCTGCCCTACCCTGTACATGTATAAGGTTTTAGGCTTAAGACCGGACACAATAACAGAATGATAACTGGCTGCAAGATTTTCAAACTGAAACGCTTCGCTTTTTGCCTGTTTCCGCAACGCTTCGTTAACTGCACGGGGATCGGCAGTAACGGGCATGATCTCCACAAAACCCTCTCTAACGGTATCGCATGTGCGCCAGTTAACGGCTATTGATGTAGATGGATCCTGGGTTACATTCAATACGATCCTGTCTGGGCCCGGCGTTGGCGGAAAGGGATTAACTCCTGCTGTTTGCGCCTGTACTCCAATGCAAAAAATCGCTAACAATATAATAAAGCCGGTATGCAGGGATAATCTTTTTTTCCGGCGATCAACTTTAATCATGAATAAGCTATTATAATCAGTTCTTAATTTCCTTTACTTCTTCCGCTATCGGATGATTGGCCTGGTAATGCAATCCAAGCAGTGAAGCAATGGTTTGTGCAGACTGTTTCTGATACAACTGCATGGCTGTTTTTACTTCTCCTTTGGCCGGTATACCTGGTCCCATCACAGCCATCCACATTTCATGCGAATCGGCAACGCCGCCACTTCCGTGCCCCGTCCACTGATCTTTAGCAATATCACCCCGGCCATGATCGGTTGTAATAAAAATTGCTGTTTTGTTTTTATATCCGGGTGTGCTTTGCACATACTCCCAAATTTCTTTTATCCATGTATCCACCTGCTTTGCTGCATCTAAGTAATCCTTATATTGACCGGCATGCGCCCATTCGTCTGTTTCGCCATAGCCAATAAAAAGTACACGCGGTTTTTTCTCCTTCAAATATTCCATAGCAGCGTAATGGGTAAACACATCTAAGCATTCACCCTGTCCGTATGGTTTATATGAATTTTGAAGCATGGCATTGATCAATTGTTCTTTTGGCGTTGGATGATCACCACCTGTAGCACTAAACGCCGATACCACCGGGAATCCGCACCGCTCTCTATTGAGTATGCGGTCAAAAGCAGCCCAGGCCCCAAAAGCGGCTACCTTTCCTTTAAACCCTTCCTGCTGGTTGATGAATTCCAGCACCGTTGTATGCGGGTTAGCCATATACTCATTGGAATTGACCGCCGTATCCGGATAACCGGTAAATATTTCATTATAACCGGGGTAAGAGAACCAGTACGGGTTGGCAACATCTACCTTATTGTTGTAGGTACGGTTGCCGTAGAGCTGCCCTTTTTGTGCAATGCTGTCCCAGAAAAAAGGCAAAAGCTTTTTCCTTCTCCCGGTTTCATTCTCAGCCCAGTAATTTTCGAATATTCTTGCGCTGTCTCCCCGGCCCTGGTTAAACCGCCCGTTAGCGGCAATGAGGCTGTCCATACC
>CAMPJQ010000426.1 GCA_946886925.1 uncultured Terrimonas sp. | reverse complement strand
ATTGTTCACTGTATACCGATGCAATAAGCATGCAAATTTAAGTCCATTGTGCCAAATAAGTTGATATGTCATTATCCACACATGTGCATTAGACAATTTGGCTTTTTATTGCTTTTCTAAAGTGGTCACTTTCACCTCCATATCTGGATTGGCTTCAAGGAAAGCAGCCATTTCGTCATTCATTTCAAAGCTTTTTTCTAACGTATACATGCTCACTTTCCAGTTAAGCCTTGGTTCTGACAATATAAACTTGATGCCCGATTTTCCGGGAAAGGTCTTTACATTTTGATCTATAAAAGCTATCACCTCATCTTTTAACAATTTGGGATGCAGTTCAACCTGCAACTGCCGCGTTAACAATCTTTTCACAGTTTCCAGCAGCATTACACTGCTCAGCTTAAATTCAAAATCCGTTGTACTGTTCCACCGCGCTTTAAAATTTCCTGTTGCAAAAAGTACATTGCCCAAACTAAAATGATCTTTAAAACGCACATAATCTTCTCCAAAAAGCGCCAGTTCGGTTTTACCGGAATAGTCTTCTAAGGAAAAAACACCAAATTGCTTTCCATTTCGTGTAATGCGGTGCTGTGCATCTGAAACCAATCCTGCTATCCGGAATTGCCGGAAAGGATTGGGATTGACCAACAAGGCGTCTTTAAATTCTATAAACTCCGAAATGGTAGTGATACCATAATGTTTCATTTCAAACCTGAAATGATCCAACGGATGGCCGCTTAAAAAAATGCCTGTAATATTTTTTTCATGATCCAGCCATTCCGTTAAAGTCCAGGGTGCACAATCGGGTAATTTTGGCGGCATTACATCAGGCATCTGCAGATCGCCAAATAAAGTATTGGTAGTGTTAACCGACTGGCTCTGATAAATATTGCCAAATTTGATGATCTTCTCCAGTCCCGTGGAAGTATCGCCCTGCGGAATATAAAAGTACTGCGCCCTGTGCATATCGGTGAAACAATCGAATGCCCCTGAATAAGCCAGGCATTCCAATGATTTTTTATTTACCATCCGCTGGTTAACCCGCTTTACCAGGTCAAATATGGATTTATAATGACCTTTTTTCCGTTCTTCGATAATGCCTTCTATTGCCGCCTCTCCTACTCCTTTTAATCCCCCCAGTCCAAAGCGTATTTCGCCCTTTGCATTAACAGCGAACCCTTTTTGCGATTCATTGATATCAGGCCCAAGCACTTTCAGTCCCATGCGCTTGCATTCTTCCATGAAGAAGGTTATTTTTTCAATAGCGCCCGCATGGTTCAATACCGCCGCCATATATTCTGATGGGTAATGTGCTTTTAAATAAGCAGTTTGATATGCCACGAAAGCATAACAGGTAGAATGCGATTTATTGAATGCATACTGTGCAAAAGCTTCCCAGTCTGTCCACACTTTTTCAAGCACCTGAGCATCGTGCCCTTTTGCGGTAGCGCCTTTAATAAACTGTGCCTTCATTTTATCCAGCACAGATTTTTGTTTTTTCCCCATGGCTTTGCGCAAAACATCCGCATCGCCTTTGCTAAATCCCCCGAGTTTTTGAGAAAGCAGCATCACCTGTTCCTGGTATACAGTAATACCATAGGTATCCGATAAAATCTCCTCCATTTCCGGAAGGTCATAAGTAATGGGTTCACGCCCATGTTTACGGTCAATAAAATTGGGGATATAGGCCAGGGGACCCGGACGGTATAAGGCATTCATTGCAATGAGGTCGCCAAATTTATCCGGCTTCAGTTCACGAAGATATTTTTGCATGCCCACACTTTCAAACTGGAAGGTTCCATTGGTGTCGCCCCGCTGGTATAGCTGGTATGTTTTTTCGTCATCCAGCGGAATCGTGTCCAGGTCAATATCAAGCCCATGATTTTGTTTAATGAGCTGCAATGCAGTTTTAAGAATGCTTAGCGTTTTTAACCCCAGAAAGTCCATCTTAATTACTCCGGCTTCCTCAATTACGCTTCCCTCAATTTGTGTAACCCACAAATCAGAATCTTTGGCGATGGCAACCGGCAATAATTCCATTAAATCTTTGGGCGCTATAATAATGCCCGCCGCATGTATGCCGGTATTGCGTACAGATCCTTCTAATATCTCGGCCTCATGCAGCACTTTCGAATGCATATCGCTGCCATTATAGAACTGGCGCAATTTCTTTACATTTTCAAGGTCATCCGATGATAATCCTTCTTTTTCTTCCAGCGACTTCTCTCCTTCCTTTGCGTTGAGTGGTGCATGCAATACCCGCTTTAATACAATGCCCGGCCTGTCGGGCACCAGTTTGGCCAATGCATTGGAATCGGCCAAAGGCAGATCCATTACCCGTGCCACATCTTTAATGCTCATTTTGGCGGCCATGGTACCATAGGTGATGATCTGCGCTACCTGGTTTTTCCCATATTTGGCAACAACATAATCAATTACTTTCTGCCTGCCTTCATCATCAAAATCAGTATCAATATCCGGCATGCTTTTACGGTCGGGATTGAGAAACCGTTCAAACAGCAGGTTGTATTTTATAGGATCAATATTGGTAATGCCTATGCAATAGGCCACTACTGATCCTGCTGCAGAACCACGGCCGGGGCCAACAAAAACACCAATATCCCGGCCTGCTTTAATAAAATCACTAACGATCAGGAAGTAGCCCGCAAAGCCCATGGATTTGATGGTGAACAATTCAAAATTGAGTCGTTCTTCTATTTCAGGGGTCAGGGGATCATATCGTTTATGAGCCCCCTCATAAGTAATATGTTTCAGGTATTCCCACTGGTTAAGGTTATTATCGGCATGTACCTGAAATTCTTTTGGTATGGGGAAATTGGGGAGCAGGATATCACGTTTCAGGTCCAGCAGTTCTATTTTATCCACTATTTCGCCTGTATTGTATATCGCATCGGGCAGGTCATGGAATACCTGCTTCATTTCCTGTGTGGTTTTAAAATAAAACTGGTCGTTAGGGAAGGCGAAGCGTTTATTTTTTACAGCAATATCATCATCCGAAAATTCACGCAACGCCGGTGTAGCTTGTTTTTCACCGGTATTGATGCACAGCAGGATATCGTGGGCATTAAAATCTTTCTGGTCTACATAATGCGAATCGTTGGAAGCAATAACCTTAACATTGTATTTTTTTGCATATTTCAGCAATATGGCATTTACTTTTTCCTGTTCGGGTATGCCATGCCGTTGCAGCTCCACGTAATAATCCTGCTGAAATATGTTCAGCCACCATTTGAATTCATTTTCCCCTTCTTCCTCTCCTTTCTTTAAAATGGTTTGCGGTACCAGGGCGCCGAGGCAGCAGGTGGTGGCAATAAGTCCCTCATGGTATTTGTGGATAAGCTCCTTATCAATACGCGGGTATTTGCTGTACATGCCTTCAATAAATCCAAGCGATGTGAGTTTAATAAGATTCCGGTACCCTGTTTCATTTTTAGCCAATAATATCTGGTGATGCCTCGGATCCTTTTCTTCTTTTGAGAATACTTTGCGGTGCCTGGTTTCCGTAATATAAAACTCACAACCCACAACGGGCTTTACTTTTAAGGGACTTTTTTTATCATCCGGATTAACCCTGTGCTTATAGGCTTCGGCCACAAAAGCAAATACACCAAACATATTGCCATGATCGGTAATAGCCAGGGCCGGCATCTCATCTTTGATTGCCTTCTGGTATAAACTGCTGATGGATGCGGCGCCATCTAATAAGGAATATTGTGTATGAACATGGAGATGGG
>CAMPJQ010000425.1 GCA_946886925.1 uncultured Terrimonas sp. | reverse complement strand
CTGCCCACAAAGCCGAACCCTTCTCCAATGGTGCAGAAGATAAAATCTGTTCTTTGTTCAGGTACAAAAGCATAACGGGTTTGAGTGCCTTTTAAAAGTCCTTTTCCCAACAAACCGCCACTGCCTATTGCAATTTTACTTTGCTTTACGTTATAGTTTCCGGCATCTTTTTTTTGTGAGCTATTCTTTTCAATATCGGCAAGGGCAGCAGCGTCTTTAGGAATATAATCCTTTCCAATGGTATCGTATATGCGTTTTACCTGGTAGGGTTGTAATACATGATCAAAAATAAAAGGAACGGCAAAGCGCTGAATGCTTACGCAAATGGCCCAGATGGTGATGATCCAGAACAATACGGATTTGTAGCGTTTAATTTGCCTGCGCATAAAATAAGCTGCAAGCAATGCAATGCCAGTGAGAATGAGCGCGAGTATATTAGGATCCATCAGTAAGGTAGCTACTACCAGTATAGCAAATGAAAATCCTATTACCAGCACAATTGCAGGTAAACCTTCGCGGAACATTACCAGGAAAAATGAAAAATATACCAGTGCCAGTCCGGTTTCTTTTTGCAATATCGCCAGCAACGCCGGCGCTACTACAATAGATGCAGCGATTAGCTGAGACCTGAGTTTGGTAAAATCAGTTTCGATGCGCGACATATATTTTGACAGTGCAAGGTTGGCAAACACTATACATAGTTGTATAGGCTGCAGTTGAAAGGCATTGCCGAATTTAATAATGGATTCGGTTCCTTTAATGTTTGAATGAAACGGAAAAACCAGCAATAACAAAAATATGCCAGCCGTATACCATAAATTGGCTGTTGCCGTAAAAAACTTGCTGTCTGTTAATAGTATTACAACGCCTGCAAAAAGGGAAAACAAAAAAAACATAGTTTGTTTTCCATAATCGGTTCTAAAAGAAATGAAACTATCCACTATATTTTCACCTTCATTATAAGTGGCAGCAAAAATGCTTACAATGCCAACAAGGCACAATAGAATATACAGCAATAGCAGCAAGCCGTCTATACCCTTCGATATTTCATTGTTGTTGGTTCTCATCAGGATTCCTGGTTTTTCAGGTTTTTTTCATCATTGATCCATATTGTATCTGTTTTACGCGGCCTTTTAATATGGATGATCTTGTTGTCCGGGAAAGCATGTGCGGAAGGGGTGTCGGCAGGCGTTTGTATCTTCCTGCTGTTCACGGTTTTTTCCTGTGTTTTTACCTCTACGGGTTGGGTTGCTTTTACAGGCTTCTTTTCATTGCTTGTATATCCTCTTAAATATTTTTTGATATAGCTGCTGTCTTTCCGCAGGTTAAAATAAAAATAAGCCCTTGTAGAATCCGCAACGAATTGCTTGCGTTTAAGATAAGAAGGCATAAGGTTGGTATTGGATATTCTTTCCACCTCTTTCATCCTGTCGGTTCGTATAGAATCCGTAAGATATTTCTCTATCAAAAAAGAGGCGATAGGAGATGCCCATGTAGAACCAAACCCTGCGTTTTCAACTGCTACCGCAATGGCAATTTTGGGATTCTCGCGTGGCGCAAAACAAACAAACATCGAGTTATTGGGAAGCTTGATTCGCTTGCCATCAAGGATAGTGTATTTTTCGGCTGTACCCGTTTTTGCGCAAATGCTTATGCCCGGGATCTTTGCGCTTCTGGCCGTGCCGCTTTCCACCACATCCTGCATACCGGCATGAATAGCTTCGTACGCTTCATTGGGTATATGCGTGAGGGCGGCATGTTTTTCCCTGAATTTATTAAGTATTGAATCCTTTGCAGTTTCATTTTCAATTTTTTCAACAAAATGAGGAGTATAATAATAGCCCTTATTGGCAATAATGCACATGGCATTGGCCAATTGAACAGGCGTTACCTGCATTTTATCCTGTCCTATACCCAGGGTAACATTGGTGCATGAATTCCATGATCCCCTGTAATCTTTGTCGTACTCAGTTGTGTCCGGAATATTGCCCGGTAATTCATTGGGAAGATCTATACCTAATTTTTTACCCCAGCCAAATGCATTCATATATTCTTCCCAGCGGGTATATCCTTTTTTTACACTCCTGTCTTTGGCATTATCCAGCGTTAGCCTGTATATCTGGCAGAAATAAGAGTTACACGAATTGGCTAATGCCAGGCGCATATTGGCTGCATGCCCGGGATTGTGGTGTTCGCATCTTACCAATTTTGCGCATCCATGGTACGCACCGTTACATGCTACACCATAGTCGGCAGTGATAACTCCCATATCAAGCGCTACCAGACCGCCAATGGGTTTATATGTAGAACCTGGCTCATACATACCTCTTGTTGCACGGTTCATAAGCGGAGCAGACACATCTAATGCCAGGTTTGCATATTTTCTCTGGCGCGTGCTTCCTGTAAGGTCATTCGGGTCGAAGGAGGGTCCGGATACCATCGTTAGAATGCCGCCTGTTTGTGGATCAATAGCCACTATACTGCCTACTTTATTAGCCATTAGTTTTTCGGCGAGCTGCTGCAATTCAATATCTAAATAAGTGTACAGGTTCCGGCCGGCAGACGCAGCGGTATCGTATTTGCCATTTTCCCATGATCCCTGCAGGCGGTTTCTGTTATCTTTAATCAGGTTTTGAATACCTCTTTTGCCCATCAGTACGCTTTCATAATATTGCTCGAGTCCTGACCTCCCCACAAAATCACCCATCTGGTAAAAATAGTTGCTTCGACGGATGATAGCCGTATCCACTTCGCCAATATCGCCCAGCAAATGAGCGCCTGCATTAAACAGGTAATTTCTTATTGGTCGTTCAATCAGTGTAAACCCGGGAAACCGCCAGATATTCTCCTCTAATTTGGCCTGCAACTCAAGTGGAAGCAGCCCTTCAAAAACAGAAGGGCGGTAGCGCCCGTTTTTGATAATGGCTGTAATTATCCTTTCCCTGAATTCGGCTGTATCTATACTTAAAAGGTTACATAAAAAAAAGGTATCTACTTTTCTTACTTCGTAAGGGGTAACGGTAAGATCATAAATGATAGTATTGTTCAGGATGGCTTTGTTATTCCGGTCAAAAATAATTCCCCTGTCGGGATATACCACTTTCCTGTATACTGCATTATCGAGCGCCAATAACTTGTACTTATCAGAAACCACCTGGAGTATAAACAGGCGTCCCGCAATAATTAAAAAGGTGACCGCAAAAATGAGCCTTATAATGGTTTGTCGTGATTGATTAAACGCAGGCATAAATAACCCCCCTATATATTTGTCCTGAACTTCTGTTTTCTGTAAAATAGTATTTCCGTAATCATTATTAATAAAAAGCTAACGCCTGTAGTAGCTATAACCTTGCCTAAGAAGTACCAAAAATTTGCAAATTGCAGCCATTCTAAAACAACAAGATAAACATTATGAATAAAAGACAATACCAGCACATAAACAATATATGGAGACCATCCCATGCTGGAAGGTGCGGGAGCAATATAATTAAAGTCTGAATCTTCTTTTGAAATAAGAATATTGATCATAAAAGGACGCAGGTAAGCTACCAAAGTGCAGGCAGCCGCATGAAGCCCGGGTGTTTTGGTAAAAAAATCAAGACTGAGCCCAAACAGAAAGCCAGCTATGGTCAGTGAAAGCCTTGGTATTTTAAAAGGCAGCCATAGTATAAAAAGGAAATACAGGTAAGGTGTAATAAACTGATGAAGCGGTGGTATTTTATTTAGAATAAATACCTGGCATAATATAAAAAC
>CAMPJQ010000424.1 GCA_946886925.1 uncultured Terrimonas sp. | reverse complement strand
GTCTTCTGTTAAAGGTATTTCCCTTCCTGTCTGGCAACCGCCCCAATTGGTGTAATCTTTCCTTTAAGCTAATCTCAGCTTATGTATTGTTTGCCTAAATAGGCAATTCCCGTTTCACTTTCATATTACGCCGATTTTGACAACAAAATCCAGTAAAAAGAAACGAAAAGTTTCACCACGACCACCGTTCAGGACTTTTAGAAATATTTCTATAATCATCCTGTCCATTTTAATGATAGGCGCTATCGTAGCCATTATCATTAAATATTATCGTTTGGTTACTGGATATTAATCCTCTTTAAACAGATGCTAAATAGAATTATTGATTTTTCCGTAAAGAATAAATTGGTAATCGGACTTTTTACCCTAGGCTTAATCATTTGGGGTGTCATGTCCTTAAAAACCTTACCAATAGATGCTGTGCCCGATATAACGAATAATCAGGTACAGGTTATTACCCTTAGCCCTTCATTAGCGACTCAGGAAATAGAACAGTTTATTTCCTATCCGATAGAACAAACCATGTCCACAATTCCTGAGATACAGGAAGTGAGGTCTATTTCACGGTTCGGTCTTTCAGTTGTTACCATCGTTTTTCACGATGATGCCGATATTTATTGGGCCAGACAACAGGTGGCTGAACGACTGCCGGAAGCAAAAAACTCTATTCCTCCGGGTCTCGGTAACCCCGAAATGGCTCCTATTTCTACAGGGCTTGGAGAAATATACCAGTATGTCGTTCACGCTAAGCCAGGTTACGAGCAGAAATATGATGCCACTGCCTTACGAACTATCCAAGATTGGATTGTGCGAAGGCAATTATTAGGCACTCCTGGAATTGCTGAAGTCAACAGCTTCGGCGGTTTTTTAAAGCAGTATGAGGTTGCATTAAACATTGACAAATTAAGAAGTTATAATATTTCCATATCAGATATTTTTTCTGCCCTGGAAAAAAATAACCAAAACACAGGTGGATCTTATATTGACAAAAAGCCCAATGCCTACTTTATCCGAAGTGAAGGCTTAATTAATAGTCTTGATGATATTGGAAGAATAGTTGTAAAGAATACTGAAACCGGTGTCCCCATCACCATAAACGACGTAGCAACGGTACGATTTGGAACTGCTACACGCTACGGCGCTCTTACCCGTGATGACAGAGAAGCGGTTGGTGGCATTGTAATGATGCTAAAGGGTAGCAATGCCAACGAAGTAGTCGCCAGCGTAAAAGCAAAAATGGAGCAAATTAAAAAATCATTACCCGAAGGCGTAGCTGTTGAGCCATTTTTAGACCGGAGTGAATTTGTAGGCAGGGCTGTTGATACAGTTAAGAAGAACCTTCTTGAAGGTGCGTTAATCGTAATCTTTGTATTAGTGCTTTTTCTGGGTAATGTTCGCTCAGGACTTATCGTAGCATCAGTCATTCCGCTTGCAATGCTCTTTGCTATTTCCTTGATGAAAGTGTTTGGTGTTTCTGGTAACCTGATGAGCTTAGGTGCGATTGATTTTGGATTGATTGTAGATGGGGCGGTAATTATCGTAGAAGCCACCATGCACCACCTTGTTCATCGAAAGGAAGGGAAAATCACGCAACCGGAAATGGACGCAGAAGTCTCTCATTCAGCAAAACAAATGATGAATTCGGCGGCTTTTGGTCAAATCATTATCCTTATCGTTTATTTCCCTATCCTGGCATTGGTGGGTATTGAAGGAAAGATGTTCCGTCCAATGGCAGAAACCGTTTCTTTCGCTATCATCGGCGCTTTAATATTATCGTTGACGTATGTGCCAATGATGAGTTCGTTATTCTTAAGTAAGAAAATTTCGCACAAAAAGAATTTTTCAGATAAAATGATGGAGCGTATCCAGCGGGGATATAGTCCGCTAATTAAAGGTGCCCTGCGGTTTAAAAGGACCGTGGTGTTGCTTGCCTTCGGTTTATTGGCAGCCGCCATAGTTGTATTTTCTTTTTTGGGGGGTGAATTTCTTCCGACATTGGAAGAGGGTGACCTTGCCGTCGAAACGCGTCTGCTGGTAGGTAGCTCTCTGGAGCAGTCCATTGAGAAAGTAACCCAAGCTTCTACTCTGTTAAAGAAAAATTATCCTGAAGTAGAAGAAGTAGTAGGCAAAATAGGAGCATCGGAAATACCCACCGATCCTATGCCTATTGAAGCCACGGATCTGACCATTATATTGAAGCCCAAAAAAGAATGGACAAGTGCCATCACAAGAGAGGAATTAGTGGAAAAGATGCAGAAAACCCTTGAAGCCATTCCAGGAGTGACTTTTGGTTTTTCCCAGCCTATACAATTACGTACGAATGAATTGATATCCGGTGTACGGCAAGATGTCGGTATCAAGATATTCGGCGATGATTTGGAGGAACTGGCTGATTTGGCAAAAAGGATTGGGGCTTTAATTCCTTCAGTTCCGGGTGCAGAAGATCTTTATATCGAACAAGTGTCAGGTTTACCGCAAATCTCTATTAAACTAAACCGCAGTAAGATTGCCCAGTACGGGTTGAACGTAGAAGATATTAATAGTGCTATCAATAGTGCCTTTGCAGGCGGTATTGCCGGAACTGTATTTGAAGGTCAGAAGCGGTTTGATTTAGTGGTGCGATTAGAACAATCGGAACGGCAAAGTATCGAAGATGTAAAAAGATTGTTTGTTACTACATCTAATGGTAATCAGGTTCCCTTAGAGCAGGTAGCCGATGTTAGCTATCAGTTAGCGCCCAATCAAATACAAAGGGAAGAAGCCCGAAGGAGAATTATAGTAGGTTTTAATGTTCGGGGTAGAGATATTGCTTCTGTCGTAAAAGACATTCAGGCAAAGATTGACCAGAAAATTAAATTGCCCACTGGTTATTTTATTACTTATGGCGGACAATTTAAAAACCTGGAAGAAGCGAACAAGCGATTGTCGGTGGCGGTACCGGTAGCGCTTGGATTAATCCTGTTACTGTTATACTTCACTTTTGGTTCGCTGAAATATTCATTGCTCATTTTCACAGCCATTCCCATGTCGGCTATAGGCGGGGTATTCGCACTCTGGATACGGGGATTTCCTTTTAGTATATCAGCTGGCGTTGGTTTTATTGCGCTGTTTGGTGTGGCTGTATTAAACGGCATCGTGCTGATTACGGAGTTTAACCGGTTAAAAAGGGATGGTATGAGAGATATAAATAGCATAATTCTAACAGGTACAGCTATCCGTTTGCGACCTGTACTAATGACTGCTACCGTAGCATCGTTAGGGTTTATGCCGATGGCATTGTCAACCGGTGCAGGTGGCGAAGTTCAAAAGCCTCTGGCAACAGTGGTGATTGGTGGTTTGATTACTGCCACGTTATTAACCCTTCTGGTATTGCCTGTGTTATATTCTTTTGTAGAAAAGATAAAACCACGTAAGAAAAAAGTAAAACCAGGAGGCATTGCCTCTCCCACGGCAATAATGTTGCTTTTTTCGTTGGGCATTGCAGGTGTAAGTCAAGCACAAACCCCTGTAACCACTCCGCCAGCGCTTTCTACCATTGATTTGCCCACAGCGATAAGCAATTCACTGGCAGTAAATCCAAATACGAGAGTGGGAATGTTGGGTGTTCAATACCAGCAGGCACTCAAAGGTTCTGTACGGGATTTGGGAAAAACGAATATTAATCTTACGTATGGTCAGTATAACAGCCCTGTTCCATACGATAATAACATCACGATTATCCAAAACATTCCTAATCCTGTTTATTTAAAGAGGT
>CAMPJQ010000423.1 GCA_946886925.1 uncultured Terrimonas sp. | reverse complement strand
TTGTAAATCAAATGGGGAACTATGTTCCGGTATACAATCCTTTAGGCCAGTATTATAAATACCAGGGAGGCTTCAGAAATCCTGTTCAGTATCTCGCGGAGGGCGGCGAAAACACAACGAACCAATACAGGTTAACCGGCAATATAAAAGGCAACCTGGAATTGATTGAAGGGTTAAAGCTGATAGGACAGGTTGGCGTAATGTTAGACTTTAATGACGGAAAGGAAGTGCATCCCACATTCACCCAGCACAATTGGGATGGAAGTGATTTTGATGTAGTAAACGTACCGAACAGGGCTGTCTTTTCTAACTCGAAGAATTTTTACCAGAATTATACCGCATACCTCGACTATAACAAAGCTATAGGAGACAAACACCGGATTAATGCAATGGCAGGAGCTTCCCGTGAAGTGAACGATTATCAAAACCAGTCTGTAACCGGTTACAATTTTGTGAGCAATGAAATATTTACATTGAACCTTGCAGACCGATCAAAAACCGAATATGCCAATTTCACCGGTGGCGCATCCGACTGGGCTTTACAATCTTATTTCGGCCGGTTGAGCTATTCTTTTGACAAAAAATACCTGGTAGACTTTACCACCAGGATGGACGGCAGCTCCAAGTTCGCAAAAAATAAACGCTGGAGCGCTTTATTCCCGTCGGTTGCAGTTGCCTGGAATTTATCGGAAGAGAACTTTGTGAAATCCATGAACACTTTCGATAATCTTAAGCTAAGGTTGTCGTGGGGACGGGCGGGTAACCAGGAATTGAGCTTTGGAAACTACGATTATATTCCCCTCATCACAATCGGCGGCAGCTATCCGCTCGGATCGCCCATAGTAGGATTGCCAAGTGCCGTTTCCAATATCGCTTCAGAAAGCCGTACATGGGAAACGATTGAAACAAGAAATATTGGTGTTGATTTTGCATTTTTAAATTCGAGGTTAAGCGGAAGCTTCGACTATTACATAAAGCGGAATGACAACATGCTTGTTAATGATGAACTGCCTGCAACATTGGGAGGCTCCGCTCCTTCACGGAACTTAGGTAAACTGGAAACTAAGGGTTGGGACTTCTCTATAGGATGGAATGACCGGATAGGAGATTTCAGGTACAGTGTTACTGCCATCGTTAGCGATAGCAAAAACAAGCTGGTTGAGCTGAGAGGGAACGATTCATTTGGAGAGGGTTTGATCTTTGCAAGGAAAGGCTATTCGCTGAATTCTTATTTCGGCTACCAGTACGATGGCATTATTCAGAATGCCGAGCAGTTGGCCGCTTACAAACAAACAGGCAACGTGCCTGCCAAATTAGACTTGGGTGATGTAATGTTCAGGGACGTTGACGGGGATGGTAAAATTACAGCTTTTGGCGACCAGGCAAAAGGAACTACCGGAGACCTGGTATACTTAGGGAACTTAATGCCCAGATATATGTATTCAACCAATATCGGGTTGTCCTATAAGAATTTCGATCTGAATATTTTTATACAGGGCGTTGGAAAACGCAGCGGGGTAAGAACGGGAGAGATCAGCGTACCGCTATGGCAGGTATGGATGGAGCCGTTAAAATATTTTTATGGAAAATCCTGGACACCTGATAATCCTGATGCACAATATCCGCGGATGGTACCCGGATCGGTTGGTGCCGATGAAATAAAAAGCTGGAACTGGAGGTATTCTTCCCTGCGCATGGTGAACCTGGCGTATTTAAGATTTAAGGTATTAACATTAGCTTATAATTTACCGCAAAGTGTAGCCCAGAAAGTTAAAATGCAAAATATTCGTGTGTACGTCAGCGGAGAAGACCTGTTCACTTTTTCAAAAGGCACATGGGATAACTCATTCAGTCCGGAAGAAACATGGGAACGCTCCGATGAGCAAACCTATCCTTTTAACAGCGTCATTTCTTTTGGGCTGGATATTAAATTCTAAAACATTTATTTTAAGTACCATGAAGCATACATATTTTAAAGCATTTATTTTCTTGTCCCTGTTTTTAGCAGGTTGCAGAAAAGGGCTTGACTTAGTGCCAAAAGATTCTATTTCCGATATTACTTTCTGGAAAACAGGCGATGACTTTAAGCTGGCAGCAACCAACCTCTATAATTCTCTCGGAGGATTTTCCGTTGCCGACCTGGATCTGGATTCAGACATAGCATTTGATGTGCCCAATGCTGTAAGCAACGGAACATATTTGGCGCCTGAAAAGGATAGCCGGTGGACGGATTCATACATTTATATACGCCGAAGCAATAAGATTATTGAAAAAGCGGCAGAGCTGGCATCTGCAGACACGGAGGTGAACCGGTTTGTTGGCGAGGCAAAATTTTTCAGGGCTTATAACTACTGGAAGCTCTTCAGGCTTTTTGGAGGCGTTCCCCTTATTACAAGTGTACTGGACATAGACGATGAAAAATTATATACTCCACGCGCTACACGGGAGGAAATAGCCGATTTCATTATAAAAGACTTAAGTGAAGCAGCAGCAGACCTGCCCCTGCGAAGCACTTTGCCAGGTGCGGATTTTGGGAGAATAACCAAAGGCGCTGCCAATGCTTTAAAAGCAAGGGTGGCATTATTTGAAGGTACCTGGGAGAAAAGCAGGGGTGGTGCCAATGCAGATGCATATCTCAATATAGCCATTGATGCTGCTCAATCCGTTATGAACAGCTCAGAATATTCCTTATTTACAAGCATGGGCAGCCAGAGCTACAGATATTTATTTATTGATGAGGGTGATGGTTCGTTTGAAGGCATATTAGATCGCCTTTACCAGGTTAAAACGCATACACAAGGTATTGCTCCTAACGTTTCAGATGGTCATCTTCTTCCAACAAAAAAGCTGGCGGATATGTATTTATGCACCGACGGATTACCCATTACAAAATCATCCTTATTCCAGGGCTATAACCAGATGCAATCGGAGTTCGGGGATCGTGACCCCAGGATGTCCATGACCATGCTGGTACCCGGAACACTCGCTCCCCGGTTTTGGTATCCTGACCCTGTTGAAGCATGGCCTTTCTATCCGCAACGCAATGTAAACACGGGGTATATTACCTATAAATACCTGTCTGAAAACGAGGGCTCCAATGGATCACCGGATAATATCGGGTATGGCTTTTCACGTCATATTATCAGGTATGGGGAAGTGTTGCTTATTTATGCAGAAGCAACTTTTGAGAAGAGCGGTGCTATCAGCGACGATGACCTTAACAAGTCCATTAACCTGCTCCGTCAGAGAGCCGGCATGCCGGCATTGACAAACAGCTTTGTGAGTACCAATAACCTGGATATGAGAAATGAAATAAGGCGTGAAAGGACGATCGAGCTTGCCCTCGAAGGCTTCAGGTACGATGACCTGAGAAGATGGAAAACAGCAGAAACTGAGCTTCCCAAGGCTGTAATGGGGATCAAGATCATTGGAACACCCTGGGTAAATCCTATTGTAGTGGAAGGTGAGGACAGAAATCCTTATAAAGATGAATACTGGAAAAACAGAACAGATGCCAATGGATTTATTGTTACGGAAGAGGCTTCCGACAGGTCCTTCAATCCCGACAAACATTATCTTTTGCCTTTGCCAACAAAAGAGGTTTTAATAAATCCTGAATTGGAACAAAACCCCGGATGGTAGCAATTGGTGAATAGTGAATAGGCAATTGTGAATAGTGAATTCACAATTGCCTATTGCCCGTTGCCTATTCACCCTTTCACTGATAGAGAAATGATGTTACAAAAAACCATTGTGTTATGA
>CAMPJQ010000422.1 GCA_946886925.1 uncultured Terrimonas sp. | reverse complement strand
GGTTTGTGGTGGGTATACTCATTACATTTTCACCGGAATTTGGACTTGCACTGGGACTTGATGAACCTATTAATGCGGGTAAAGCCGTGATGCTTGCTTTTGCAGCCCAGGTAGCCGGAAATCTTGCCAGCGGTTTTTTAAGTCAGTATTTACAGAGCAGGAAAAAAGCGATTCTGGTGTTTATACTGATCTCCGTTTCAGTAGTGATCGTTTACCTGCTGGCTCCCTTCCGTAGTGCCACATGGTTTTATGTAATTTGCGCATGCCTTGGCTTTTCAAGTGGTTACTGGACGCTTTTTATAACCGTTGCAGCGGAGCTTTTCGGATCCAACCTCAGGGCAACGGTTGCCACCACCATACCCAATTTTGTAAGGGCTACCGTAATACCGCTAACAGCTCTTTTTGTACTGATGAAAAGTTATGCAGGAATCATTTACGGCGCACTAATTGTAGGATTGATCGCTTATGCTTTGGCGATAGTTGCACTTTTTTATCTTGAGGAAACATTTAAAAAAGATATGAATTATACGGAAGAAGGATAAGCCGCATCTCAATGGAAGCCAACTCCATCATAACAAGAACCATGCACGCGGGTGATGCTGCGGCTGCAATAAAACTATCTGCTGCCGAAGGCTGGAATCAAACGGCAAACGACTGGAACTTTATAATAGAATATCCCGGAAGTATTTGTATTGCCGCTGTACACGAAAAAGAAATCATTGCAACAACCACCGCCATTAATTATTCCGATCGCCTTGCATGGATAGGAATGGTGCTGGTGAAAGAAACATACAGGGGAAGAGGGATAAGCAAATTACTGCTTGAAGACGCTTTCGAGAAACTGAAACGCTACCCTTCGGTTAAGCTCGATGCCACTGCACAGGGGCAACAGGTGTATACGAAATTTGGATTTAAAGATGAGTACCGTATTGCAAGAATGGTGAATACCACCATTAAAAAAAACGCCATTCCTGATGGGAACGCATTACCGGAACAAATCAGGGCAAAACATATTCCGGAAATCATTGCTTTGGATGAAATTGTTTTTGGCGCTAACAGAATGCCTCTCATTGAAATGCTGATAAAAACCTACCCGCATAAGGCTTGGCTGTTGCTACAAAACAATGAAGTTACAGGATTTGCCCTGGGAAGAGACGGAAGCAAACATCATCATATCGGACCCCTGATAGCACAAACGCAGTCGGATGCGAATGTACTTATGTTGCATGCGCTAAATCAACTTACAGGCAAACCGGTTGTTGTTGATGTGTTGTGTAACAAAGAAGAACTGATACATTCATTAAATGCCATCGGCTTTAGTGAACAGCGCTATTTTACAAGAATGTACAAAGCGGAAAATCCTTTTCCCGGTACCGTAAGTAAGTTATATTCGATATGCGGACCAGAGTTCGGATAATGGAAGATAATGTGCACACTGCACCACTGTAAACAGACCATTACGCCAGGAACCCCCTGAAGTGCTTAACCCTTACGAACGGTGTATTTGGGTAAGGGGTAATGCTAAAGCTGTAGACACAAAACAGTATCAGGATTTTATTATCGCCTTCAACGATATCAAAATTTCGCTTTATTATACCCCTTCGGTGCCCGGCAAAAAATTACTTACCGGGTCGCGCTTTACCACCATGTAGATGGCCTTGGCGAAAGCTTGAATATCGCTCCTATTTCTGATCTTCGTTGAGAATACAGGTCCCACGGAATTGGATGAAGGCGTGTCTGATAGATGGCTACTGCTGAATTAACTTATAAAGCTTGTGCACGGCATCTATCTATTTATGCATCATTTTTCGCCTTATAACAAAACTGATATCTAATAGCAGTAATATAGCGGCCATGCCATTTGATATTTTAGAAAGTATGTCACCATGTTTCACAAAAAATGTTTGCCGATCGTTAACGGGCACAGTTAGCTTAATAGCAGTTGATTTATTCCACCCTTGCGGATTAATAACATTACCCAATGGATCAATAAAACAACTGATACCGGTATTGGCGCTGCGTACAACCCATTTGCGTGTTTCAAGTGCTCTTAGGCGGGCATAGTTCATATGTTGTTTGTATCCTGGTGTATCGCCCCACCAGCCATCATTTGTAATAATTACAAGAAGATTGGCATCCTTGCGTATATATTCCGTAATATATTCGCCATAAATACTTTCATAACAAATAACAGGCGCCGCCTTATAATGCCCGTCTTTGGCAACAAAAACTTTTCTTTCCGCATCTCTGCCCAAACTGCCGCTGATACCGCCAAAATCTTCAAACCATTTTCCCAAAAAAAGCAGGAAAGAAGGTAATGCTTCTACTCCCGGAACCAACTTTCCTTTATGATACAATTGAATTGTAGTATCGGCATCAAAAAAAGCGGCTGTGTTAAAAGCATCGTAATATATTCTGCTCCCCGGGTCCAACCTTGCAGTTGATGAAGCATTGTCCTTTTGATTGCCATAATTTTTATAACTGTCAATACCTGTAAGTAAACTTATCCGGGAGTGACGGCGAAGAAAGGCGAAAACAGGACGATAGTATTCATTTTTTTTAATGGCATTCTCCCATACCTGTGCTGGTATAGCAGTCTCCGGCCAAACCACCATAGCAGTATTGCTGTCTATTTGCTCCTCTGAAAGCCGGATCAGTTTTTGAATTTGTATTTCAACAGGAGTACTGAATTTCTCTTCGTACGGATCAATATCAGGCTGCACCACAACAATATTTTTCGCTGCAGTTGATAGACCTGACTGCAGATACTTCTCTTCTGCGGTTATCAGTAACCGTGAAATCAGTATTGGTGCAAATAGTATAGCTATCCATGTGCCTAACCGTATATCATACCGTTTGGTTCTTCCGCCGGCATTGTATACTGAAAAAGCAGCGTAGGCAATAATGTTGGTAAGTAATATCCATAAACTTCCGCCCGCAGTGCCGGTATATTGATACCATTGGACCCATTCGGGATGAGTAGCAAATGCATTTCCCAGAGTAAGCCAGGGCCAGCTTAACTCCCAATTATGATGAATATATTCAAACGTGAGCCAAAAAACGATCAATGATCCGTAGCCAATTCCCCTGCCCAATGATTTCTTCGTAAAATGAAACAGCAACCAGGGAATGCACATCAAAAGGCTATTCACAAAAAAGGCAAGTAATGCTCCCGCCAGGCTGGCATTCCAAACCCACCAGGTAACCAGTACATTCCACAGCACCATGTGTAAGTAAACAATACCAAAGAATTTCTTCCGGCTTTTTATATGATCTTCTATCCACAATAATGGAAGCCAGGCAATAAACAGCAAAAACGTAAATAGCGACATAGGCCATGCGGCCCACAAAAAAACAGATCCTGAAATAGCTATAAAAATATTTAAGTATTGCTTCACAAAAAAAGTTAACGTAAAAGCAGTGGACTATTTACTGTTGGATTTATTGCGTTGCAGTACCACCATTGCACCCTGTCTCTTTAGGAAGCCAGCACAACTACTAAAGCAATAAACAATAACCATATCGGGTGACCTGATGACGCAAACGACTTGAGCGCTTTTTGTCCCACGAGACTACAGAGTCCCACGAAACAGGGATAAAACTACAGGCCGCCTACTTAAACATTTACAACACCCCCTTTGTGCTCGGCAAATAATTACTCAGCGGGTCACGCTTTACCGCCATGTGGATGGCCCTGGCGAAAGCTTTGAATATCGCTTCTATTTTGTGATGTTCGTTATCGCCCCTGCAATAAATGTTGAGGTTACACCTGGCT
>CAMPJQ010000421.1 GCA_946886925.1 uncultured Terrimonas sp. | reverse complement strand
TCTGATCTGGATACCACTATTGCTGCGCTTAATACAGACAAGTATGCATGGGAGAAAGCTATTGTGCATTTTGCGCGTGTGCTGGGCGCCGTACATACCGGTAAGCTTAAAGCGGCCAGAGAAGATTTACAGCGTCTGCGCTCCCTGCATATTATCTTAATGAATGCGAAAGATAATTATAAGGCTAACCAGGTTCTTATACAGGTAAAAGCGGCAGAAGCATGGATCGGTTATGCCGAAGGAAAAAAGAAAGAAGCAGTGGTATTAATGGCGGAGGCAGCTAACATGGAAGACGCCACGGAAAAACACCCGGTAACACCAGGTGAAGTAATTCCCGCAAGAGAACTGGAGGGCGACCTGTTGCTGGCGCTCGGAAGAAACAGGGAAGCATTGCATGCATATGAAACCAACCTGAAGCGCTGCCCCAACCGGAGGAACAGTCTTAAAGGCGCTGCATTGGCCGCCGCCAATGTGGGGAACAATGAAAAGGCGGCAATGTATAGTAAGCAGTTGAACGGACGATGAATTTCGCTGTATTGCTTTCACAGCATTCGTGGGCAAAGCTTCACAATCAAAGAAGAGCTCACTGACCTATGCATTCAATTGGGGAAAAAAGAGTGGTGTATGACCAAAAAGACTATATTTCTAACCCGCCGGAAATATAATAATTGTATTTCTATTAGTATTGACCTTAATTCGGGATAGGGTGCGTATATGGCACCCTTTCAGGGTTTAATATTGCTTTTGGTTGCGTTCTATACTAATCATGCCACTTCGTGGTTATTTTTAAGTCCGAAGGGCCGGAATGATTGTAGAAATACAAACACATCCACAAACTGCGCAACGATGACATCCTATTTAGCCTGAAACTCTTGTGGCTATGAATTTATTGCAGGAGAAGTTAATTAATTCAGATGGTAATGATCCGGCCTTATTTGCTGCAGTGCAATTGCGTATCAAAATATATGTCCAATCTAAAGGAAAATTATACCAGAGGAAGAAATAGGAAGTTTTGAAAAAGGGTTTGCGGATTATCTATTACACGGGTGTGCCACATGTTGGACAAAATTTGTAAAGTGTCTTAATCTCTGTTCCACATTGGGTGCAAACCATAACAGGACTAATTATATTCTTAAACTCTGTTTTATTTAGGGCATAAAATTCTTTTGGTATTTCTTCAATAAACCTTGATTCGCTGCCTAATTCGGTAATCAGGTATAATTCATCTTTAGCTCGTGTGAGTGCAACATAAAACAACCTTCTTTCTTCCTCCATAAGCATATCGTACCTTACATCTTTTATAACCCGGAATATTGCATCATCAAGCCAAATATCCGGAAACCCGCCTGAGCCATCAGTTAAGCCAATGATAAAAACAATTTTTGCTTCGAGCCCCTTAGAAGCATGAATAGTTTTGGCAATAACCTTAAGGCCTTCTTTTCTTAATGCATTTTTATATGGTTGATACATCTTACTCCGACGGAAAAGTATTAATATATCTTCGGTATTCAGCCCTTCCTGTAATAATTCGCGTACCTTTTCTACCATGTAGTCGACCCCATCAGCATTAATTTCCTTTGCTCTGTAAATCTGAATTCTACTGGGCGTTTGTTTGTGAGCCTTTATATCTTTGTCAATCTGAAATTTATTTTTACGAATTACTTCTGTGCTTGCGCCCACAATAGTTTGTGTACTCCTGTAATTCACATCAAGCTTTATGACTTTTGCATTGTCAAAGTATTTGTCAAAATTTACAATATAATCAACCTCAGATCCTCTGAAACCATAAATACTTTGCCAGTCATCACCCACGCAAAATAGTTGTGTATCAGTTGTTAGCAAGAGGTTTAATAATTTTACCTGAAGGCTGTTAACGTCCTGAAATTCATCAACAAGTATATATTTATACTTTTGGTGATAAGCTTTTCTAATATCGGGGTTTTGTTCCAATAAATTAATTGCCTGTAATATCAGGTCATCAAAATCAAGATAAGATTTATCAATGCAATAATGACTGTAAGCATTCATGATGGGTACTGCCAATTCATAAAATACTCTTATTCTCTCATGCTGATGGCCAAAGGATTTTGACAACAGATCATTACGAGAAATATTTGTTGCTTTGACCATTGATTGCACACGGCTAACCATTTTTAAAAAATCTTTAATCTTATCCTGATAACTCCTGAATTCTTCCTCATAGTTGAGCGAAGCCAATTGCGAAATGGTATCTGTGATTCTTCCCATTACAATCCTTTCAAGTGCAAGGCTAAATAGTGCAGAATCATGGGTCATGGCTTCAAAGGTTTGAACACAAGTCCTGCCTGCCTGCACAAACTGCTTTTCTTTATTAACTGTTTTATAGCTTTTGTCACTGACATGCTCCAGGTACAAATCAGCCTGGGGAATAAAGAAGTCAGGTCTAAAATTAAAGTCTTTAAGATTTATTATTGGTTCATACTGGTACTTAACATTATGCCTGTATAGCCAATCGGCTATATCTCTTTCTGATTTAGATTTTACCTTTTCACCCCGGAGTGTTGTATATAAAATTTGATTGGGGTAAGACTTTGATTCTATATTCTTATCTAAATATGTTTTGTCAATATAAAAATCCAGAATGTATCTTTTTAATTTAAGTAAATACAGAACATCTTTACATATCTCCATTAAAATTTTATGGTGAATGTCTTCTGACTTTTCGGGGGCAACAGTTTTGTGATTATTCTCTTTTATTTCCTCCGCCTGCTCATCAATGATCAGGCGAAACTGATTATCGAAAGAAACTCCTCCGCCATTTTTAAGCAATTGGTAACATAAAGAATGAAATGTTTTTACGGTTAAGTTTGCAATCCATGGTTTGTTTTGTATGTGCCTACGCCTTTCAGCTTCCCTTTGTTGCTGTGTAACAAATTTATTATTGATGAATGTTTCATAATGTCCCTCTTCATCTCCGGATACTATCAACCGGTCGAGCATTTCGTTGGTAGCATTTTTGGTAAATGTAATGGCTAAAATGCTCGAGGGTTTAGCATCTTTTTCACTGAGCAGGTATAGCACCTTTTGAATAAGCGTTTTGGTTTTACCAGAACCAGCACCAGCCAGCACCAACAACCGCTTATTTTCTGCTAACACTGCATCTTTTTGTTTTTCGTTCAGATTGGTAAGGAGCATTTTAGAAAAGAGGAAGTGTTTAAAACATCAAAGTAAATAAAAACCCTTCATTTTCAAAATATTATACTTTTCAAGCTGACGCCTATACTGATGGCCTTCTTTTTTTTGACAATTCAGTAATTGAATTTGGAATTGATTTTTGTGATTTTTCTAATACAGGAATTTTGCAACCAAAATCTAAAATAATGCGGAACACATCTGACTATGTTCCGCATCTGACTCTTTCTGTGGCTCCGTCTTCTCATGTTGCAATATGTCAACAATTCCTGCCCACGGCGTCGCAAAAAACTAATCAATAGCAGGTTGGGGTGTATACCTTAAATAAGGTTTTATTTCTTTAACACCTTTCGGGAATTTTTTTAACGCATCTTCTGTTTTTATTGCTGTTGATACAATAACATCTTCTCCCTGGTTCCAGTCGGCCGGTGTTGCTACACTATGCTTTGCTGTTAGTTGCATGGAGTCAATTACACGTAAAATTTCAAGGAAATTTCTTCCCGTAGATGCCGGATAGGTTAAGGTGAGTTTTACTTTTTTGTCTGGTCCAATTACAAATACAGAACGTACGGTTGCTGTTGCTGAAGCGTTGGGATGGATCATATCGTATAACCC